>CAYVIU010000031.1:2569-12004 GCA_964451625.1 uncultured Planctomycetia bacterium
ACCCTTTTTACCATATAATATACAGTCCATGTAGCCAGAATAGATGCGATCCAAAATAAAAACAAACTAATTTTTAATGAAAACATGGCCGGTATTAAAACTCTCCTTATTCGAAATTCAGCTTGATAGAAAGCAGTAAAAGAGAGCCATCCAAATAATGTAGTAGAAGCTCCAATCATCTGTATAAGATAGAAAGGCCCTGCTTCTGGACGTAGTCCTTGTGGATTATCTTTAGGCGATTCAAAAGCATCCAAAAATCCAGAGACAATCTTAAAAGCACCAAAGGCAAGGATGGGTACACCAAACATAATTAATATAGCAAGATTTTTCGACAGAACATAAAGGAGGTCTCTTTCATGTTGTACGAAGGAATTGGCTCCAAAAATAGAGGAATAACCGAAGAGAAGCAAAATAACCATTGCCTGCAATAGTAATAGACTGCGTAGAGTAAATTGAAACTTGGTGTCTGGAGGATTTGTTTTTCCTGAGAAATGTGCTTCCCAGTCTACTTCTTCGTCACCTTTATTAGTTGAGGACCGTTCTGTTTTTTCTTCTTTCCTCGATTCGGCAGGTGAGGTCGGCTCTGATGCAGGGCTGGTGCGGGGTCCTCTTCCTCCTCTATCGGCTTGTCTTTTTTGATAGTCATAATCTTTGCGCACTCTTTTTCTCTCCCTTTCATTGCGATGGTACTTCAAGTAGGCGCGGGCCATGTCACGCAGGATCAAGCCGATAATAGCTGCGACAGTGGAAAAAAGGAAGACTTTTAATAAATAGCCGATCCATTTGAATCCATGTTTTTCAACCGGTGTATAAGATCGGCCAAGGATGCTTTTTTCCAATTCTTCTATTCTTTTATTCCTGAGTTTTCTGTTTATTAGGTCATCTTTGGTAAACAAGACATCCTTTAAGGGCGGGCTTGATCTATCCCAATCCCTGCTTGCAATTGGTGAAACTAGTATTTCATGTTCAGGTGTTAAGGTAATGTCAATTCGCTCAATTTGGAAGCGCCTAAATTCGTTTTTACGGATAAGGGTCCTCAGGGCCTCTCTGATGCTTTCTTTAATTACCTCCGGGCATTCTCCATCAGTATAGTCGTTAATCTTATCATCTACATCAAAATGCAGGCCCCTTTCCTCTGAAAAGGCTGGGTTTGGTAATGTTCCCAAAGCAGTTCCTGCCAGAGTTGCCAGTAAGAAGTTTCTGCGGGTAAGTGGGCCATGCCTTTCCTCAGCAGGGCTGGTTTTGGGGGCTTTTGGGTCTTGGGTTGGGGGTTGTGGGTCTTGTGTTTTCTGGGTTTCTGGTTCTTGAGTGGTTTGTCCGGTAAACTTATTATATCCCCACAAGAATGCCCTACGGGCGTACATCCAGACATTCAGTACAATACCAGTCCACATTGCCATTAAAAGTAATTCTGGGGTAGCGTTGGCAACTATCCAAAGCACTGCTATTGACGCAAAAGCAATTGATACGAAGCTAGCAAGCCCGATAAAGGTTATATGAGGGTTTTCATGTATTCGTTTTGAGTATATCCCGCTAATCTTTATTATTAGGGCATAATATAAAAGCAATGTAAAAATGACTGGTGCTGCCATTCTGTATCTATTCGAAAGCAGCCAATGGTTGGCTGTGATTAATTCCTCCGGGATTTGTCCTCTTGCAATATATCCGCAGCCGGCTGCAATTATAGCTGTGACACCTGTTATTTCAAATATTCTCCGAAGCTTGAATTGAAACTTAAGTGTTTTTACCCAATTTCTTATCCTTTGTAAACTACTGATCTTGATATCCTGTTTTTTAAAATGTAGGAGTTTATGTATGGCTCCTATAAAGACAATTAAGTATAGGTAAGGAATAAATTTGGCAGCGCAAAATATTGTACTATTAAAAGCAAGTATGGAAATTAACCTAATAAGGCGAATAATGGAAACAGGAATAAATGATAATGAAATCGCCATTGCTGCCGTATTTATGAATGCTACAGGAATAAATAGTTTTGCTGGAGGGCCATCATCAGGCAGGTTTATGGCTTCTTTGTGAAAGATTCTTCTAGCTAAATTGATAGGAAGCTGAGAGATGCGGTTAAAATATAATGTTATATAAATCGTTCCTGTAATAACACCGCTTAACCAGCCGGGAATAAAGTGTGATAGGGCAATGGCAGTTAGCCACAACAGGGCTACTTCATAATAAGGAACCTTGTCTAATTTCCAACCCCTTTGCTCAAAGAGACACCTCATTAGAGGGGTCATCAGTGCCTCACGGCCTTCCGATACGGCAGGCTTGTCCTCCGTAGTTTCGTCCGCAGCAGGCGAGGTGCGGCGGGTTTCGAGGGCGTCTTTTAGGTCGTTTAATAATGCTGTTGTTTTTGATAAATGGCTGCTATCGCCTATCATTTCATTTCGTTCTTGAGAAGTTAAATCAGGATAATTGGAAATTGTATTACATATTTCAACTACTGCAGAGATTCCTACCTCAAGTAAAGGCAAAAACCTTTCTCTTGCTTCGGCATCTAATGGCATCAAAGAATCTTCGTCGCTTTCGGCTTTGTTTACCAGTACCCGCACTAATTCCATAGTGTCTTCTATGGCAGTTTCGATTTCAACTGGCATGGGTGATCCCAGTGCAAACTCAAGCGCTATCCTTAAGTCTTCGGATGTGTTGCTAATAAGTACCATGGCTCTCTCCGCCATTGAATACAGGGGTTCGTTCTTCTTTAAGGTTTCTTCGACTCTAAATTGAGCATCGCATAGATCATCAAAAAGCTCAGCAAAAAATTCTCTGAGGCTTTCGAATTCTTCTTGTTCTTTGCGTTCAGTACTCAGCAATTCTTGTGCCATAATATCTTCCATAACTGAAACTACTTCTTCTGTATAAGTAACGGGTTCGTCTTGAGATTCAGTTTTGTTTTTTAACGCAGTTATGCGATTTCGTAAATAGTTATCAAGCGCTACTATTGCACGAATATCAAAAGGGCTTTCATATATCAGCATGTCTTTTAAATCAAGGACAAAACGCCAAAAACTTCTCTCGCTCTTTAAATAATATCCTAAGCTGGCCTCTTCTGTTTGGAAAGTATGAAATGGGTGTTCGCCTACCAGGTATTCTTCAATCGATTGCCTTAGATGCCTTAACTCTTCTTCGGAATATTTAATCCTTAGCGTTGCTATAATATTTCCTAAAAGATATGGGTCAGTTAAATGCTCTTCCTGTAAAATCCTTTCAAGCTGCTCCAGTTCTTGATCCTTTTCTGTAGGCGAGGTGCGGGCTTCGAGGGCATCTTTCAGTCCATTTAGATTTGCGATGGCCCTTATGAGGGGGCCGTTTTCTGCCCTGATGCGTCTTTTTAGATCGGGTGGTATCTCATCAGTCGGCCAATCACGTACTTGCCCCCAGAGGTCTTGTATTTCAGAAACCATGCTTGTTAAGGATTCGATGTGTAGGTTTTTATCGACATCGGAAAGCGGCTCGCCTTCTTCTGCCTCATTCATGATTAACTCAGCCAATTCTATGGCCCTCTCTATAGGATCCTTAATATCCCAGGGTATGGCGCCTATTTTCTCTTCTGCAAATTCTTCTGACAATATGCCTTGGTCAGTATTTATATCCGGTGAGAAGATGAACGCCAGTCCTGTCAGACTGCCAGTGAGGTTGGCATAATATTGTACTGCTTTCTCATGAAAAGACTTTAGGCTCTCTAGTTTTTCGTCAATTTCAACGATGGCTTCGTGCATGTCATCGAAAAGGCCGCGGAAAAATCTTTCAAGTTCTTCCAGTTCTTCGATATCCAGGTTCTGGGGCTTGCGTGATATAATATCTCTTATATAATCGGCTTTACGTAACAGATAGGGTTTTTCTTCAATGCCTTCCAGTGCCCTTGCATAGCCTTTTAACATGGCCTGGAATACCCCCATTGTCTCAATATCCGGTGGATCCTCATTCATAAGAAAATCCTTGATGCGCAAAAGGAAGCTCCAATACTCCTTTTCACACAGAAAATAGTCAAAGGCCTCTTTATCATCAACAACTTCGCTTCCCTCTTTAGCGCTGACAGGGTCCTGTCTGTTAAAGTATCCTTCCATTGACTTTCTTAAATCTCTAAGTTCTTGGAGAGAATAATCTTGCGGCCTTAGCATTGCATCGATCTTATCCCATATTTCTCCGATAGGCTGCCTTCTAAATAAATTTATAATGGCGTCTACTTCCATACCGTATTCTACTATTCCTGAACTATCAGTAGGTGAGGTGCGGAGTGCAACTTGTAGTTCTTTTAAGCGGGTAAGCTCGGCATCCTGCATGGCCCTAAGCTCATGGGCTTCAAGTGTGCGCCAGCCGTCTCTTAGTGTAAGCTCTGCTACTGCCATGTGCTTATCGGCTGCGCCATAGTAAATGATTAGCTTATTTTCCTCAAGGCGAGGTATAAAGCCACAGCTGTAGACGACATTGTTTACCCAGCCTCCTTTAAGTTCATAGTCTTTCTCTGGAATTAATATAGGAAGCCAACTGCGGTATAGTATTTTTGTAGGGTCTTCGGAATCGAGTATCATAATACCGAGCCTGTATACGGTTCCATCGATTGTTTTTGAAACACCATGATAGAGAGATATGTATCCGATTGGGCTTTCAACTGGCGGGGCAACAGTGCCTACATGCAGGCTGTCAAAAACAAGGCCTTGGGTATCGCGCCCATCGCGCACCCTCCAGGCTTCTTTGATTACTCTGTAGGGGCCTTCAAGGGACCTTGCCCCTGCCCAAAAGACGCGTCCTATACTATAATCATTGTCAGTCGGGCATATATATGAAGGCCTTGCCAATGCAAGGTATTGGTCGTCTCTGTAGAGGCCTGTAGGAAAACCATTTTTGGAACGTATTATATCTGGATCTATTCCCCGTATTTCCTTTACTATGCCACTGCCTGGATCTGCCGCTGACCAATCTTCAAACAGTGAGGCATCCGGGAGATATTCTCCCCTGAAAACTCCATTCTCAACATCTTCTATTTTGAAGCGCGCAGTAACAGTGTGTGTACGCCACCTCTTCCACCATTCTCTCTCCTCTTCTTCTGTGCCGTCCGGTAGGATCTTTCTCTCAGGCATTGGTGCAAGTGTGAACGAGGCGTATATATAGTCTCCAATGCGCGTTATGCGCGTATCCTCTGCGCCATATTCGCGTACTTTTGATTCGAAAGACATGGTTCCATCAGCATTATATAGATTTTCCTGAGGGTCTATAAACTTCCTGAGGGGTTTTATAACACTTCCATCCCTGCCAAGGCCTACTATTCCTATGATTGAATATGCATTTACACTGCCGCCTTCGTTGTTATTTTTTATATGCACCCTGGGGAAAAGATATGTTATGCCGTTAATCTCAACAGCGCCGGCATTGAGGACATAGAGTTCACCATTATCAGTATTGGGGCTGAGGATAACGCCTTTTCTTTCAACACTCTTTACCAAAGAAGGTAAAGAAATGTCCTCAATCGGATCAGGAATATTTAGCGCATTTCCATAGTGTGCCAGGGCCGCTATCTTTTTGTGGCAAAACGCGGTATTGAAAAGATCTACAACACCGTCTTGAGATGTATTAAGGGCAATGATACGATTGTCAAGTATGCCCTGTGTATCAGAGCCTATGGCTATTATGTTCCCCAATCCATCAATGGCCTCTATCATCTCCCGCGTAGTCTCTGCCTGCCGCAACTGTTCGGTCAGTCTCTCTATTTCCGTAGGCGAGGTGCGAGTACGCGTACTGCGGTTCTTCAAGAAGGCGGCTTTTGGCGGAGAGGCGCTGGCAGGCTTAGTGAGCTTTTTCCATCCGCGTATTTCGGGGATAAATTCAACGTTGCGTAATCTTCCGATCTCATCAAAGCCCTGATTATTATTTATTATAAGGATTGCGCCTGGTTTCATTTTATTGATAATCTCTCTGTAGTTTATTGATGAGACCAGGTTGCCTACTCCGCGTAGTCCATTTCTCTTTATAGGCCCTGCCTTTTGACCTTCAGGGACATGCATGGGAGGGTAAATGTACAGTATATCGAATTCGGATAAATCCTGTTCCAAAAAGTCACCTTGTATCCATCTGACTCTTTTCTTATCAACGGCGGTTCTTTTCCACTTATGTTTTTTTAGCCGGTTCAAGTATTTCGATACCCTTTGGGCTTCTTGCATTAATCTAAAGTCTTTCTCGATACCTGTGGTTTCAACGCCCTTGGTCATGGTATTGACAAGATGGACCATAAAGCCGTCTGCGCTGCCAAGGTCTACAAACTTTGTACCGGGTTTAAGATATCCGTGCTTACGCAGGTCTCTTATGGTCCTCAGGGCGTGTTTCGGGAGTGTTTGGAAGTAGATGTAAATGCCGTTTTCGGCATCGCGTAGTTCCTTGCCATGTGAGTGTATAATTTCTCTGGAGGCACCTTCATGATATTCGATTATTTCCTCTATCCTGCCGCCCTCCTCTCCGCCAAGGAACCCAGCTAGTCTTCGGAGGTGTTTTTTGATATTGGACACTGTTATGGGCGAGGTGCGCACGTTTTCATCGGGGGCACCAGTGGAGATGGCCTTTGGCATACTAATGCGGTCTGATGCTTCCTGTTCACGCACAACTCTCCATATACGCGTTGCAACATATGTGATTGTAGTAATAGCTACGGCTGTTAATACGCTATACTTTATATATGGGGCATATGGTTGCATAAAGTCCGGTGGATAACCAAGCATGCCTACTATCAAAGCAGCTGCCCATAGTCCGAGCAATTTCTTGGAGGGGACGTTTCTCTTTGATGTAACATCTTCTGCCTCAGATGGTTGTGACATGTTGTTTTCCACGGGCGAGGTGCGTATGGCAATGGGGTATACATTCTGGAGGTCGGTAATGTTTGGTTTGGTCGGAAGTTGTACCTTTTCTTGTGGTTCTACGGGTCCATCCTCTTCATTCACTGCTTCGCTAAGGCCAGCTTTTGCTTTTTTGTGTTCTCTGTCCTGATTGGCATGCGAGGCAATGCGTAAAAATGGTGTATTAGTGACAAGCCCGCGGCTGTCCATATAGTCTACGATACGGCCTCCACTTTCAGAGAAGGCCTTTTGCCCATCAAGGGACCGGTGTCTTAAGCCCGGTATCTTTTTAATCCTATCCTCCAGAAGAGAGTCCTTTTCTAAATCTTCATAAGTATCTTCAGAGACCCATATCTCAGCTCCGTCATTAAGATTGAGAGGCACCTCTATCTCCTGGGTCACGCCCCAGCTGATCTCCCATATCTTGATAGAGGCTTTACCTTCTTTTTGGAGCCTATTGAACGTCTCGGTACGGATTGCGATGATGGCTGGGTTTTCACACCCTTTTCTGAAGTCAAGGTTTGCGCAATCGTTTGGTTTACGTGTAAATGAAGTACCTGCCTTTATCTTTCCTGTCCTCAATGTTTCACGCAGGTCCTCTACGCTACAATAAATGTATCCAGGGCCAAACTCAAGCGGTTTACCGCTCTTTATTATCCTGGCCTGTAGGGCCGTGTTGTTAAGCAGTGTGTCAAGGAGGCTGACATTATCAATATAACCGCCAACCCTGCTGGCCCTGTATAGATCCCTCCAGCAGAGTTCATCTGCGTTATTACTAAAGATGATTTCGTCGCTCTTCAGGAAATCTTCCGGGTTAAGTTTTCTAACCCTGAAGGCTATGCCAAGGATTATCCCCACTATAAATGTCCCCATTCCGGAGATTCCCAGTTCAGGGGATTCGAGTATTTCGTCAAATTCTTCAGGTGTAAGAGGTTTATCCTTCTCATATCTCGCTATAAGTTTTTCCGTTCTATTGCGAAACTTATCAAGCAACGGATTCTCCTGAAGGGAGGTTTGCAGGTGGAATCTCAGCAGATCGGCTGTTTTTACTTTATTTCCTGAATGATATTTCGAGAAAGTAGTATTTGCCAGGATAATCCTTGAAAGTAGATCAGCATTTTTGTGTTCGGGACTGTTTCGCAATGCCAGGTATGCTTCGATAGCAGAGTCTTTGGCAGGCTTATCTTTGCGTATACTTGCAGCTACCTTGTCCCAGATCTCGAGGCGTCTTTGCACTAGTTCTGCTGCATATAATTTTAGTGCTTCTGCTAATTCTTCGTCGCTCATATCTTCTGTTTCAAGATCTAATCTAATAAATTCGAGCTCATCTTTTGTTAGCGTTTTCTCTAAAAGTTCAAAAAATTCTGCATTGTCAGATGGCATAGTAGCACTGAAATCTTGACCCGTATAACACTCGACAACACTTCGTGTATATATACCTTGGTTTCTTCTATGGATTCGAATATTGGGATGACCTCTAAGCTCGGCACTGCGAATATCGTTCGAAACAGTCTGTATGGGTATTCCTGTCTTTTTTGAGAGCTCTCTTATGGTATGTGGAGCTTCATCAAGTAGCTCCTTCAATCTTCTGCGGTCTTCTACTATCTGGTCTGGAGATCTTTCTTTTCGTTCAAGAATTATCCAGTTAGGATGGCCTCTAAGCTCAGGGTCTTTTACAAGATCATAAGAAACAATCTTTCTGGGTATACCTGTTATATCTGCAAGCATTCGTGTGGTATGCGGGCCCTTATTAAGTAATTCTTTCAAAACTTTGCGATTTGATTCTATTTCCTCGTTTGTTCTATGTTCTTTTTCGTATATCTTGTTAGGGTGGTTTTTAAGCTCGGGGCCTCTATAAAGGTCTAGATAAACTGTCATAATAGGGATGCTTGTCAGGCTTGAAAGTTGGTTTGGGGTATAAGGCTTTTTATCAAGTAAAGTTTTTAATTCCAGGCAATCTTCTCGTACCTTATCTACAGATCGCACATGTGTTTCTCTTATATCTAGATTAGGGTGAAATCTAAGGTCCGTGCCATAAATATCGTGAGTCACTATATTGATAGGAATCCCTGTTTTTTCTGAGAGCTGTCTTACTGTGTGGCGGCCTTTGTCAAGCCAATGTTTTAATGCTTTTCTATGTGATTCCAGCTCTTCTGGAGTTCTTATTGCAATGCTTACATTTATCCAATTTGGGTGCGCTATTCTGATAAGGTCGTTTCGCACAATTAAAATCGGTATTCCGGTTTTATCTGCGCACTCTCTTGTAGTGAGTGGCTCTTTATCGAGTAGTTCTGTTAATCTCTGGCGGTCTTTTTCTAATTGTTCGGGGGATCTTTTTACTAATTCACGAACTTGCAAATTTGGATGATCTATAAGTTCCTCGCTGCGAATATCATTTCTAACAGTCTCAACTGGGATGCCTGTTTTTGTGGAAAGTTCTGCTATGCCATACGGCCCTTCATCAAGCAGTGCCTTTAATCTTCTGCGATCTTCTATTATCTGGCCTGTAGATCTTTCTTCCCGGTCACTGAGTACTCTATTGGGATGATTTTTAAGCTCGGGATCTTTCACAAAGTCATTTTTAACATGTTGATGTGGA
>CAYVIU010000032.1:0-11927 GCA_964451625.1 uncultured Planctomycetia bacterium
AGTAGCACAAATAATTAGATCTGCCTTTTTCATGTCACTCAAATTGGTTGAAAGTCTTACTTTTGATTTGATTCCAGATTTTTTAATTCTATTAGCGGTCTCCTTTAATTTTGTCTGACCAATAAAACTAGAAATGTCTATTAAAATAAGCTCTTTTGGGCGTTTTTGTATGAGAAGTTCTGCGCATCCCGAGCCTATAGAGCCTCCGGCCCCAACCACTGCCACAACACTTCTTTTAATATCTAAACGTACCTTTCCTACAGCCTCTTCCATGATGTTCATAATATTCCCTATGGTATAAGCATGGCCTGTCGTAAAACCAATATTTGGCATTTGCCTAGAAAGCCAATGCCCTCCCTGGGCAAATGAAGCAATTAATCCGGCCATGCCAATTATTTTTGCCCCTAGCTTTTCAGCGAGGCGCGCAACTTGTAGGATCTTTCTTTTTCTCAATTTACCATCCTCTAAAAGTTGAGTTGTGGAATTGGCAATTAAAATAACCCAGCCGCTAATGCTTTTGGTCTTCCCTGTTTTTTTGTCCGGAAAGTTCCTCATTGTGATTTCATCAACCATAGGATAGGAATGATCAAACCACTCCTTTGATGCACCTTTAGGTAAAGATTCCAAAAAATCATACTCCCTATGCAGGTCTTCGATATGGCCGTAATGTACGATCTGTACAAAATCTCCCTTCTTGGTGCAAAATTGATTCATGAAAGGGGTTATTATGGCGAATTTTTCCTCAAAAACTTTTTTGAACTCCCTGATCTTCTTTTTACTATTTAATATATTCTTATACCTTGTGTTTATCAGCTGATCAATAAAAATGGAATTTTCTTCCAGCAGTAAAGGTGCTATCATATCATAAAGTTCGTCTATAATCAGGCGTTTTTCATTAAGCGGTATCTCAAATGCTTTTCGGAAGCCGGATACTCCTTTCATCTGTGGTATGAGTGAAATAATAGAATAGGGAGAATCGCCACTTCCCAATGTCGGAGAATTTAATCCCAATATTTGAGCAACAAGTGGTATCACAGAATAAGGGGAATATATATTATCTTTGTCGATACCATGCAACAATTTTGCACTTATATCAACGGCTTTTTTGAAATCTTTTAAATTTGATCCTGGGTATTTTTTCATTTTAATGTAAATCCGCCTTTACTAAATCCAGTTTTTTTAGCGAATGGCACATGGCAAAAGAATCTTCGTTTATTTGTTCTGCCTTAACCGCATCCTCATATAACATTTTTCCATCTCTTACCAGCAGGCTCATTTCACCTATATATGGATGATATCCAAACTGCTTTATATTGGAATAAATACCCGAAGTATTTAATAAACAGTTTGTAGAACATGAATCTGTGTCTTTCGGCCGCTCCCAACCAAGTTTGACAATTTCTGTCAAAATTTTCTTTTCATCGTAATCAAAAAATGTATGAAAAGGGAACAATACCAAAGGTGTTTTTAAACCTTTCTTGATATACTGGCTTTTGAAAAAATATTTTGCCGCTGCCTCACCAAATCTTTCATCTATAGGATCTCTTAGTACTTTTAGAATATCTAATGGATCGTCTTTGTATATCTTTTCCGAAATAAATACACACGAATTAACCTTTAAAAAGTTCTCCAAGCTGATGGCCGGATACTGTCCGGGTGTAAATCCAACAAACATAATAGGAATTTTTAGTCTTATTGCCAGATGCAATGTGCTTCCAAAAACCATTCCAAGGCAAGCAGCACAAACAGGGCTCAGCATTGCCCTGATTTCTTTTGGATATGGAATTTTTCCTTTTAAAGCATCGGCAAAGACCCTTTTACACATAGCGGGGTTGGGCCTGGTAAACCTACAATCAATCTTTAGCTTTTTTGTTATTTTTTTAATATTTTCTAGCGCCTTTTTAGATATAAATCCATTGTCCAGAGTATGAGCAAGGATTTTTAGATTAAATCTGGTTTTCAAAAAATGTAAAAGGAATGTACTATCTTTGCCGCCGCTATAGGCTACAATACAATCGTATTTATTTTTATTATTTTTCTTAGTTTTACTTATCGTTTGTAAAAATTTCTTTTTTAACGTTTTCTTAATCGACTTTTCTCTTTCCCTATATATCTCATAATAAGTACAGTAATTACAGATTTTTCTCTTTTTATCGAACTTTATTCCGGGATAAGTTTCGGGTAACGCGCATTTAGGACATCTTTTTAGTTTTGTTTTTCTCATAATTTATTGTTTGTATTTTCCAAAACCTACGCATGCATTATTGCCGCCAAAAGCCAATGAGTTGTTCAGGGCTATTTTTACTTCCTTCTCCTTGGCAATATTAGGAACGCAATCAATTCCCTTACATTCAGGATCCGTTTCTTCATGATTGATAGTTGGTGGAATAATGTCGTTCTTTATTGTTAGTACTGTGCTTATAGATTCGATTGCACTTGCAGCACCCATCGTATGGCCAAGCATAGACTTAATAGAGCTAATGGGAATATTGTTAAGTTTACCATCGACTACGCTCTTTATAGCCTTACACTCCGTTTTATCATTTGCGGGTGTGCCAGTTCCATGAGCACAAATATAATCTATTTCACCTGGAGTTATGCCGGAATTCTTTATAGCTTTTTTTATAACTAATGCGATACCTTCTACAGTAGGAGATGTCATGTGATGCGCATCACAGCTTAGTCCATATCCTAAAACCTCTGCGTAAATTGGGACTTTTCTGTTTAGAGCATGCTCTAACTCTTCCAATACCAAAACGCCTGAACCTTCGCCTACCATCATACCTTTTCTATTTTTATCGAATGGTTGGCATTTATCGGGAGACATTGCAAACAGGCGCTGAAAACCGGTAAAAGTTATCCTTGAAAATGGATCCGCTCCTCCTGCGAGAATAATATCAGCCCTATCAGTTCTTATTAGATCATAGGCATATCCCAAAGAATAATTAGCTGCAGCACAAGCAGTAGGAATAACATAGTTCGGGCCTCCCATTCCAAAGTAGTACCCAATATTATCTGATAGGGCATTTCCGGGATATTTAACTATGGTTGTTGCCCATACATCATCCTCGCCTTTATGCATCCAGTGCTTATCTACTTGTTCCAAAGACTGGATATCGGCCATAGTGGTTCCTATAATAACGCCCATCTTCCCTTTTCTGATCTTAGAAACGGATAGTCTTGCATCCTCAAGTGCTAGTTTGGAAGCTGATACTGCAAATTGGCTTGCCCTTCCCATATTCTTTATGTGTTTACGCGTAATAAACTTTAAAGGATCAAAGTTTTTTACTTCTCCACCCTTGTGATTATCATATTTGGAGGTATCAAAAGTAGATACTTCACTTATACCGGACTTACCGGCGACGAGATTCTTCCAGAACTCATCCTTGCCGATGCCGATTGAAGAAATTACTCCTAAACCTGTTATAACAACTCGTCTGGTCATATTCCTGCCTTAAAGCTGAATTCTCCTTTTGCTACTGTTTTATCCCCGACTCTTGCTTCTGTTTTAACTATTCCTGAGTCTTGAGTAAGCTTTACCGGAGTAGCTTCTATCTTTAAAGTATCCCCTGGTGTAACCGGTGTCAGATAGCGGCTTTTTACAGTTCCGAGGTAGTATATAGGGGCATTTTCTTCATAGAAAATTATTGCTGCAGTCTGTGCCATAGCCTCTGATATTAAAACCCCCGGCATAATCTTTTTCTCAGGGAAGTGCCCCTGGAAATACGGCTCATTCACAGAGACATTTTTCAGGCTCAGCACACGTTTACCTTTCTCAAACTCTAAGATTCTATCCACCAGCAAGAATGGATAGCGCTGATGTAAGAATTTTGAGATTTGTTCGAAATAGAGTACCATGATTTACCCCTTTTATTAAATTACTTTTTTAAAAAATTCTGGACAAGTTCAATGACCTGTTTAAGATTCACGATCTTTGTAAGGTTCTCCTCCGGTATCTTGAGCTTATATTTTTTCTCAATGGAGGCGAGAATCTCCAAAGCCATCATGGAATCCATACCCAGGTCTTCTACGAAGCTTGCCTCAGGGGTAACCTTTTCCGGCTCAATCTCTACTATTTCAGCAATAAGAGAGCGAAGCTCTTTTTCTAAGGCTTGGCCGTTTATTTCTGGCATATTACCACCCCTCCTTAAGTTTTATATAGCCAATCCACCGTCTACAGGAATAACCTGGCCTGTAAGATAAGTAGACTGGTCAGACGCTAAAAATGTCACTACCCTTGCCACCTCATCCGAGGTACCAAACCTGTTTAGAGGAATCCTCTTAAACAATGATTGTTTAAAATCTTCCTTCAAGCCCTGCACCATATCCGTATCTATGTAGCCAGGTGCAACTGCGTTCACTCTTACATTATAAGGAGCAACTTCCTTTGCTAATGCCTTGGTCATACCAATTAAGCCGGCTTTACTGGCTGAGTAATTTACCTGCCTGGCCGCACCCTTTAAACCTGCTACAGAGGTTATATTTATAATATTGCCTTTTTTCTCTTTCATGAAGCTTACAATAGCAGCCTTTACCAAATTAAATGCACCTGATAAATTAGTGGATATAACGTCTGTCCAGTCATCCGGGCTCATAAGCATGAGTGCCTTATCTCTAAGAATACCTGCATTGTTTATAACTATATCAAGGCCGCCTAATGCTTCTTTTGTCTCTTCCACCCATTTTTTCGTTGCCTCTAAATCCTTTATATTGGATTGAGCAACAAAGACCTTCCTGCCTATTGATTCAACTTCCTTTTTTACCTCAAGGGCTTTGCCTTTGCTCTTTAGGTAATTAAAAGCAATATCTGCGCCCTCTTTGGCTAATCCAAGCACAATTGCCCGGCCTATGCCGCGAGATCCACCACTTACTATTGCAACTTTACCTTTTAACATCATGTACCACCTCTATCTATTTATAACTCGCTACTGCTAGACTAGAATTGTTTCCCGTCGGACTAAAAGAGTTTATAAGGATGTTCTTTGCCTTTTTGTTCTGCGCCTTATTCGGTACATAGTCTAAATCACAGCGCCTGTCAGGCTCCTGGTAATTAATTGTAGGAGGCAAAATCTCTTTTTCAATAACGCTAAGGCTTGCCGCAAGATTCATTGCCCCTGATGCCGAGAAAGACTCCCCTATCATGCTCTTAATACTGCTTATCGGTATACTTTTAGAACGATCATTAAATATCTTTTTCACGGCACGTGTCTCCATGACATCGCAATCGAGTGTTGAATTCGCAGTTGCGCTTATATAATCAATATCATTTTTCTTAAGCTTTGCATCCTTTAGGCAATATTCGATAGCCTCTGCTGCACCTTCGGCCCTGGGGCTGTATATATTCTTACTCTTTGGATCAAATGATGTACCATAGCCCAAGACCTCTCCGTAAATCTTGGCATTCCTTTTAAGGGCATGGCTTAGTTCTTCTAAAATCACAATACATGCACCCTCTCCAACTGCAATGCCGTTGCGCCGTATATCAAAAGGGCAGTTTACCTCTTCTTTGCCGGGCCTTGAACCGGCTACATGCCCTATCTTATGGAATCCTTTATATGTCTGCTCACAGAGCTCCTCAACCCCGCCTGTCAAGACAACATTATAGTCGTAAAGGTTAATCATATTCATAGCATAATAGATAGCATCGAGGCTTGAACAGAATCCGGTTGAGATTGTGGTATTAAAGCCCTGTATGTTAAATCTTATTGAGATGTGGCTCGCGGGAGAATTGATAACAGTATTGGGAAAAAGCGCAGGGTTCACTGCCCTTGGCCCTTCCTTTAACGTAAGCTTGTCAAACTCACTTATGGACCACACGCTGCCCATGGTTGAACCTAACGACACACCGTAATAATTAGTATCCTCCTTGGAAACCGGCTGCGCAAGCTTCGCATCTTCCAATGCAAACTTGGATGCGCATAGAACTAAGAGTGTGGTCCTGTCCATTGTGCGAAGTCCCTTAGGCCCAAGTATTGCCTTTGGATCAAACCCACTTATCTCCCCGGCAAGCTTTGAACGTGTAGTAGACGTATCAAAGAGCGTAACAGGCTTTATGCCGGAGACACCCTTCTCTAAGGCATTCCAGAAGGCATCTCTGCCAATACCGTTACATGCAAGTACACCTATACCAGTTATTACTATTCTTTTTGCCATAATAAAGACTTTTTAACAAAATAAAAAAGCTGAATAGTATACTACCATTCAGCTGTTATTTTGCCTCTTTGTGTTTCCCGTTTTTTTCCTGTTCCGTGATCCAGGTATCGATGGTCTTCTTCTTAAAGCGCCATGTTGCGCCGACCTTGAATGCCGGCAGCTTGCCCTCCTGGGCATGCTTATAGATCGTAACCGGCTTCATCCTGAGGTACCTGGCAACTTCACGTACAGTCATCACTGTTTCTTTCACCAGCATCCCCTCCAATGACTATTTTTTAAAACATCAAAGATCAATCCTGCGTATTAGTGTATTTTATATATGTTGATATGGCTTACTATGGGGTACTATAGAGTATACCCGACGATTTCGTGAATGTCAAGGGCGTGGCTGTGATAGGATGGTTTTGTTACGTAACCTACTGTGAGATAATAGGATAGGGATAGAATTATTTATAATATCTACACTAATTATTATAATATCAATCCATATATACAAACTTCACGGCATCAGCAACGACTGTGCTGTTGGCATCATTGTCAAGCTTCACATTGCCGGAGGTTCCGCTGGTGAAATAGAATGTGCCAAGGCTTACCCATATACCGCCGTCGTACCTCTGATCCTTGTAAAAGGTGCTGGTGCTGCCGTTTGCGGTTACCCTGTATTTTGCATTGGTTGCACGGCCTGGCCAGGCGGTCCATCGTACAAATACTTCATAGTTGCCGGCTGTCAGTATGTTGGGTGTCCATATGGCTACCTTCTCACCTGTGCCTACTCTGGCAAACTGGTAATTGGTCCCATAGTACTCCGGTACAAACGTAGAGCTGGACCAGTGTTCCACAAAGGTGCATTCAGGGTCAGTGTTGTCTATGATAATGTCGTCTACAGTTGGAGGTGGTGGCGGCGGCGGATCCTGGCTTGCGCCTATGAGGTCGGAGACTACTTTTCCGATGTCTGTATTATCGATATACTTGCCGCGCACAGGGTCTGTATTTGCGGCGAGTCTGTCAAAGCTCTTTGCCCCCTGCCCTTTTGCATAAAACGGTACTAGGGAATTGGTATGTTCTCCGCTATGCCATTCCATTGAAGGTATTGAGCCTGCGCCGTTACTCACAATAGGATTCCAGACAGGGCCGCTTTCCTTAATGCCTGAGCCCGGGCCAAGGAGATAGCCGCATTCGTGGTCCGCAGTTACTATAACAAGTGTTTCGCTCCAGCTGCTGTTTTGTTCAACCCAGGCAACAACTGCTTCAACGGATCTGTTAAAATCAATCTGTTCCTCAATGAGGTGGTCCTTCTGATGCACATGGCTGGCCCAGTCAACCGCGCCCCCCTCAACCATTAAAAATAATCCATACGGATTCTGGCCGAGTACATTAAGCGCTCCTTCGGTCATCTGTTCAAGTGTGGGGACATCAGTGTTTAACGGATCTCCGTTACGGTTTTTCTGGATGGTGGAGATAACCTGCGGGATCCCTATAAGGCGGGTCGGCGGACTTGTGTCATATATCAAATCCAGGAATTCAGTGAGTTCAAAGATAACATCCCAGCGGTCAAGACTATTGACAACACCGTCATTATTCGCGTCTGCTACCGGCATGCCTTCTTCTCCTGCCTTTCCGTCTTCGAGGTCGTTCCAGGTACTCTCTCCCCCTACAAACTTATATTCATAGGTATCCTTGACGCCGTCGCCGTCGCTGTCTTTTGTGTAGCCGGGTATATTATTATCGGTATAAAGCGGATGGCCGCAGCCCATGATTACGTCTACTGAGCTTTCGTAGATCATTTCATTGGCGATTTCGTCGTATCTATTGCGGCTTAAGTTGTGTGCCACAAAGGCTGCAGGGGTGGCATTGCTGAAATGCACGCTGGTTACTACACCGGTTGACTTCCCTGCCTTCTCGGCTTTTTCGATAAGGTGTGTGACCGGGTTTGCGTCAAGGTCAAGGCCTACGCTCCCTTTGTATGTTTTGATGCCTGTAGACATTGCTGTAGCCGCGGCAGCAGAATCGGTGTATCTTGTGTATTTCTCGCCGGTTGTGTACGAAACATACTTAAAGTATGTCCAGGCATATTCGGTGTCATAGCTTTGCCCAGCCATATAGGTCGACATCCCCAGCGTAACCGGAAAATCCTCATAGACCTGTGTACCTGTAGTGCCATACTGATAAAGGCTTGCAGCATCAACATGGTTGTACCCCATTCCATCTGAGATCAGAATAATGATATTCTTTGCTGTCGTAACCTTTGGGGCAGCATGGGCATCTTTTATGCAGGCAGGGTTATACAAAAGGATACTAAAGGCAATACATGTAACTATCGTACGGTATACAAATCTTCCTATAAACTTATTTATCATGATAAATCTCCTCTTTTAGACGGTGCGGTTGTGAGTTTTACCTCTGTGAATGGTTAGACTAGATAGTATACACGAAAAAGGTAGAAATTGCAAATTGTTTTATAGGCGGGATACGAGGCGTGTCTTTAGCGTCTCCAGGCCATGCCTACGTATATGGCTGATTCTTTCCTGGACTTAAGTAAGCGGATAAAGGCTTTGCCATCGCCTTTGAGAAGTTTTCTTGAGAGGGTGAGGTGCATTCCCAGGTCCTTACCGAACTCATTCTTAAGGCGGAACCTGATTTTATCTCTTTTGGTCAGCCTGGCTTCAGCCCCAAAGACTATTGCCCTGGCTATGCCTTTTTCATAGTGTATTTCAAAAAGGAGGCCTGTGCCCTTCTTTATCTTCCAGGCGCCAAAGAGGGTTACAACTCTTTTAACGGGGCGTTCCTTATCGGATCTTTTTATACCAACTTCATATTTTATATAATTTTTATAGAGGCGGCCTATGCTTGTTCGAAAGTCAAACCTTGAGTTTCCCTTTAAGTCGAGTGTGTATATTAGCCTGTTCCGTTTTGTTATGTCCCAGTGCCCTTTAAAACTTAGTGTCTTCTTCCGTTTAAGCCTGGCCTTCCTATAGGTGTATATTATCCGGTGGTGTTTGTTGATTTCCCAGGCGTTGGTGAGGGTCAGGATGTCAGTGGCACCTTCCTCCCTCTTTATCCTGAAGGTGAGGCGGTTGTTTTTATCTGCCTGCCACCTTCCTTGTAAGCTTAGTATATTTGTTGACCGGGTGTTTTCCCTGGTCCTTGTTGTAACTGCAAAAAGGATGGAGTTTGATTCAGTGCCTATCAGCTCTCCCTGCAGGGTAAGTGTATCACCCGGGGTCTGCCTCTGCCAGTTATCAAGGGTTAATTTTAAATTATGATCTTTGGTTAAGGACCACTTGCCTCTTAGTTTTAATTGGCGGGGTGCCCTGTGGTCCGGGGGAATACCTCGTATAGGAGTTTTTGCATGGAAGACAAGGGAATTGCCGGGGCTTACTTTGAATTTACCGTCTAAGACTCTCCGGAAACGCGGCAGGGAGGATTTTTTGTCTTTCCCGTGCACAACTAATCTATTGTACGGATCAATCTCGTATCTGAGTTTACGCATTAGCTACAGTTGTTAAGTCTCTAAATTGTGTACGGAGGTGGGTTTTATTTGACTTATCTATTTTTTTTAGCATGTTTTGGATATATCCGATGTCGAGTTTGCCCTTCTGGCGCAGCAGGATACCTTTTAAATCTTCGCGGTCTCTGGGTCGGGGGCTCGCCATCTTATGGATTATCAAATCCTCAGGGCTTACAACATTAAGCTTAACCCCGGCTACTTTTATTGACTTCGCTCTTTCTATGGCGACGTATTCTAAAATGTTTTCGGCTAAAATAAAGTCTACCCTCCAACCACCCTTTCCTTTTTCAAATCTAAGGGGTATAACACCGCTTTTTTCGGCTATTTTTTTTGTATTTGACAAAAGCGGCAATAACCCGTGCCTTTTTGCCTTACTCAGAAATTTACTTATCATTTTCCTATCCAGGATAATATTTATATCCAGATCTACCGTCATTCGCGGTTCACCGTAAATTAAAACAGCAAATCCGCCGATAGCGGCATATTTTATCTTTTCTTTAGATAAAAAAGCTGTAAGCGCTTTAAGCAGTTTTTCCATAGGATTTATGGCTTGACGTTTCCGAACATGGAATGGATTTTGATGAGACTGTTAATTTTTGTTATAGCGGGGTCTTTCGAAAAAGGCTTCTTTCCCATTTGTAAGCTCAAGCGATAAAGATTATTAAAAATTTCCAGGCTGTCTTTTATCGACAGATGCCTCAAATACGCCTCTTTGCATTTATTCTCATACTGCTGCCGGATATCCTTCTGTGTGTTTTTTATGCGATAGTCCATTCTTTTCTCAACCTCGATATTATCTGTTGTCTTAACTGATTATACCCGGCATTACCCCTGATAGCAAGGTAAATTTACGAACAAAGCCTTTTGTGGCAGTTGTAGCTCAGGTCTTCTTCTATTATATTAGCCCTTACCGGGTTTTGCAAGATATAGGTGAGTTCCTACTCCCCTATTATCTTAACGAGGACCCTTTTCCTGCGCCTGCCGTCAAACTCTCCGTAAAAAATCTCTTCCCATGGCCCGAAATCCAGCTTCCCGCCTGTAATCGCCACAGTAACCTCGCGGCCCATTATAGTACGCTTAAGGTGCGCATCGGCATTGTCTTCCCCTGTAAGATTATGCTTATACTGCGATATGGGCAGGTGCGGCGCAAGCTTCTCAAGCCATTTATCGAAATCCTTATGAAGCCCTCCCTCATCATCATTTATAAATACACTTGATGTAATATGCATGGAATTAACGAGGCAGAGCCCCTCCTTAACCCCGCTTTTAGCTATACACTCATCCACCTGCGGGGTTATATTAACAAACTCCCTCTCATTCCTGGTGTTGAACCATAAATATTCGGTGTGTGTTTTCATTGCTCTATTACCTGGGCGGAATCTTTTCCTATACGGGTAAGATGAATAATATTATCGTCTTTATCATAAAATATAATTTCTGATTTTGTAAATTGAGGTATATCATATTCGATTATTTGCGGAGCTATTATTGCATCATTTTCGTTTATGGGTCTAATTACCAATTTAGCAGTCCCTTCAGGTATAATTAATCTCTCTGATTCAGCCAATATGGATGTGGAAAGATTTAACAAAAAAATGCACAAAAAACATGAAAATAATCCTCGCATATTATTCTCCTATCTTTTAAGTTATCTGCAACTGTAATTATCCATAGCCGTAGGGTGGGTCTAGGCCTCCCCTACCAGCTCCGTCCCTTGTTTACTCACTTTCACTAGCTTAATTTACAGTATATTACAATTTTCAGAAATGTCAACGTGTTACGATTATGACGCGTCTTTAAAATATAAACCTAGCTTGATAAAATTCCAGCATGTCATCACTTGACATATGACTTCCTCTGTGCTATAGATATGATATGTTCAAGCAAATCAACAAAAAGAAACTTGAGCAAATCCTGCATGAAATAAAACAAATCCAAAATGACTTCCTCCACACTTTTGGTGTCGATGATATTATCTCAAATAGTAAAGTGTTTGAAGTAATCATAGCAAATGCCCTGAACCATGAGTTAATCCCGGGGCATTCTGGTTCACGTGACGCTAAAGACAGTCATGGTATTTATGAATACAAACATTACAAAGAAACTAGCTCCAATCACAGCTGGACTTTCAATGACTATACTGATAACACAATTTCTAAATTGAAAACCATAAAAGCTGTCATATTTGCCCATATTCGTGATTCAAGAATACCTATTATTTTTGATTGGTATTCATCATACACAAATTTTGCAAAGTTCATTCCTG
>CAYVIU010000033.1:0-11411 GCA_964451625.1 uncultured Planctomycetia bacterium
GTGTACTGAAATGGTGAACTTTTTATTCTCCAGCACTATCCCTTTAATGTCTTTTAGGGCGGACTTTAAGTTTTTTGCGATTTTGTTTATTGAGGAATTGAAGAATTTCGCTTTTTTATGGACAAACTTCACGCTGGGGCCTGTGATTTCAAGGCCGTGGTTTCCGGCATACCAGATGCCCGGGACACCGACTAATCTTTTTACATCAGCCAGGCCTCTGCCGCTTATGATGCCGAGTGCGGCATTCTTTTTTCCTGAAAGGGAGATGAGTATTTTCTTTATGCCTTTTTCCAGTCTGGCCTGCTTGGGGGTCGGGGCAATGGGGCTTAGTGTGCCGTCGTAATCGAGGAGGATAAAGATGGCTTTATGTTTCTTTAGCTTTTTTTTAACTGCGTGCCAGTGGCTTGAAAGAAGTTTCATTTATTCTTCTTTGAATTCAAATTTCAAAAGTTCCGAAAGCACCTTGCCTGCCCAGCGATAGATGTTGTTGGCCTGAATGGTCTTCCGCATCCTGTCCATCTTCTTCATATCTTCATCTGATGATCCCGAATCCATCTTCTTCTTTATGGCGTCTGCGAATTCATCTATGTCATATGGATTTATGAGCGAGCCATTGGCAAATTCCCTGGCAGCACCCGTGAACTGGCTCAACAAAAGCGTGCCTTTTTTATCGGACTTTGCGGCCACGTATTCTTTTGAAACAAGGTTCATACCGTCATGGAGAGAGCTTACAATGCAGATATCGCCTAAACGAAAGAGCGCCAAAAGCTCGAGATAGCCCATGTACCTTCTTACCAGCCTTATTGGTGTCCAGGTATCCGTGGAATGTTTCCAGTTTATTTCTTCAACAAGGGAGTTTATCTCATCGTTCAGGTCTTTGTATGTGGGTATGTGTATCCGGCTTAATCCGCCTATCTGGAGAAAGACAAATTTTTCTTTCATCTCGGGATATTTATCGAGGAATCTATCTATTGCCCGCAATTTTTCAGGGATGCCTTTTGTATAATCAATCCTGTCCACTCCTATAAGGATATGGTCATAGCCTGAGAGGT
Organism: uncultured Planctomycetia bacterium; assembly: GCA_964451625.1. Taxonomy (GTDB): domain Bacteria; phylum Omnitrophota; class Gorgyraeia; order JABMRJ01; family CAYVIU01; genus CAYVIU01. The sequence continues at coordinate 1,053 of CAYVIU010000033.1, forward strand.
CGAATTCATCCACGAGTTCCTTCATCTTCTCTTCAACCTGGTCAGACTTGGCAAAGCTTGAGGTCTCTTCAAAATCAACGCTTATGGGAAACGGCCTCACCTTTGTTTCGTGGCCTGCGCGGCTTATTGCGAAGTTCTCCCTGTCCAGACGGGCCTCCATTTCCCTGTCAACGCACGCCATGAAATTGTCGCAGTGGAGCCTTATATGGAATCCCAGGAGATCGTTTGCCAGAAGGCCTTCCAATATTTCTTTTCTCTGGGGCAGGATCCTGAATACCTCAGGTGTGGGCCATGGTATGTGCCAGAAGTGGCTTGTTATGATGTTGGGGTTCTTTTCTTTAAGGTATTTTGCAACAAGGGCAAGGTGGTAGTCCTGTATCCAGACAAACGCCTTTTTATCTCCGACTTCCGCGAGGATGCTCTCAGCAAATTTTTTGTTTACCTGTTTATAATGTTCCCACTGGTTTGCGTCAAAATATGGCTTCACATAAACCATGTGGCAGAGCGGCCAGACTGCCTGGTTTGCGTAACCGTAATAATAATCTTCTTCTTCCTTTTTTGTAAGCCATACGAGTTTGAGTAAATACTTCGGGTCTTCGATCGGAACATTCATTTTACCGTCTGCTCCGGCTACCTTCTTATCGGCGTCGCCGAGGCCTGCTGCCACCCATATTCCTCCACAGGAACGCATTATAGGGTCAAGCGCCGTCACTACCCCTCCTGCGCCTCTCTGCCCGATGATCTTACCTTTTTTGAAGTTGAACCAGTAGGGCTGCCTGTTTGAGGCTATAACTAAAAGATAATCCTTTAGCTTGTCTTTTAAAAGGCCCTGCAGGTCTTCTCTTGTCCACATGCCAAAAACACTCCTTTTTATTCTTCCTCTATATGGCCTAAGCTTACCAGTCTGTTCAGGATGTCTTTTTTCTCTGTATCGGAGAATTCTAAGGGTTTTTTCTCTTTGGCAATATAACCCATTTTCTCAAGCGCGGTCAATATATTGGCGGCCGATTCTTCCGGCGTCTCTTTATCCGTATATATTGTTATTTCAGGGTTTGCGGGGTTTTCATACGGGTCGTCTACACCTGTAAAGTTTTTGATTTCGCCCTTTCTGGCCTTTTTGTACATACCCTTGACGTCTCTTTTTTCGCACACATCAACAGGGCAGTCTACAAAGACTTCGATAAAATTCGTAACCTCGCTTCTTACCTTATCGCGCACGCTTCTGTAAGGTGAAATAAAGGAAGTCAGTACGCAAACATTGTTTCTGCTTAAGAGTTTTGCGACAAAGGTGATCCTCTCTATGTTTTTATCCCTGTCTTCTTTGGTGAAACCGAGGTCTCTGGTGAGACTTTTTCTTACAATATCTCCGTCAAGCCTTTCAGTGGCGGCACCTCTTCTTTTCAATTCTTTCGCCAGTATATCAGCCACCGTGGTCTTGCCCGAACACGGAAGCCCTGTGAACCAAAGTGTAAATCCTGTTTTATTCGACATATGGTTTATTTACCTCCTTTAAAAACTTCAAAACCTCGGGGCGCATAAGATTTGCCTCGAGGTCCTTGCCTTCAACGATTGCCTGTCTTATCTTTGTTCCGCTGGGGTTGACCCTGGCCTCGCCGTTGTGTTTGCAGGTCTTCTCTGTTGCCATGTGGCCGCAGGTCCTGCAGTAAAAAGAGTTTTCAAACTTAAGGGCCTTTATGCCTATTTCATTTTCAATTTTATTGAATATATCCTGCGCATCATACGGCCCGTAAAAATTACCGACCCCTGCATGGTCCCTGCCAACGATAAAATGCGTACAGCCGAAATTCTTCCTTATAATGGCATGGAACACAGCCTCTCTCGGGCCTGCGTAGCGCATCTGCATGGGCAGAATCGACAAGACCACCCTGTTTCTCGGGTAATAATTGTCTATCAATATCTCATATGAGCGAAGAATGACATCGTCCTTAAAATCGCCCTTTTTCTTCTTTCCTATTACGGGATTTATAAAGAGGCCGTCTGTCATCTCAAGCCCGCACCTCTGGAGATATTCATGGCCTATATGGGGGGCGTTTCTTGTCTGGAACGCCACCACTGTCTTCCACCCTTTTCTTCTGAAAAGAAAGCGCGTCTCTTTCGGGTCAAGGTTGTACTGATTAAACGGCTCTTTGGTGTCATCTATGAGATCGATCTTGCCTCCCAAAAGGACCTCGTTCATGCCGTACAATACCTCAACCCCGTGATGGGACCTGTCAGAAGTGCCAAATACGCCCTTGGCAGCCTTCTCCTTATCAAAGGTATACTTTTCTTCTAACTTCAATACTGCTATAGGGTTAGAGCTTTTGTCAATAAGCAATACCCCCTGGCCTTCCTTTAAGCCTGAGGCAGTCTCTTTGGCCACATCCAGTGTTATCGGAATGGGCCAGATTTCACCTGTTTTAAGCCTCATATTCTCTACAACAGAGTCAAAATTCGGCTTGGTTAAAAAGCCTTCCAGGGGTGAATATATGCCCCTTGCGATATTCTTGACATCCTTAATGTGCTCTTCATCAAGCGTGATTGAGGGGTAATTACGGGAATCTCTGAGCACAGCCGCCCGCCTATCCTTATCCAGGACCCTGTCAACCAGCCTTCCTCCATGTGCTTCATTCGGCATATTTTTCTCCTATTATTATGTTGTTATTATACCATAAAGAAGTATGGTTGACAACGATTTTCTTTAATGTTATCATATACCAGTATGATAAAGCATCTTTGGACCCTTATATACCCGGCAGCCTGTGCTGTCTGCGGGGCAAAACACAGTAAAGCCGGTCTGTGCGCGGATTGCGCTGCCAGCATCAAAAAGGTCAATCCTGTTGTAAACCGTATCCGCCATGAGAAAGAAGGGGTATATTATAACAGGGTCTGGTCATGCGGGGTCTATGAAGGGGCGTTGAAAAAGGCCATAGGTGCCTTTAAATATAAGAAGCGGCCCTCCCTGGCCAGGGTGTTCTCCGGGCTCCTTTTGGGATTTGCCAGGGATACCCAGGATATAAGAGGCTTCGAGGTTGTAGTGCCCGTGCCTCTTTCAGGCCCAAAACTTCGGGAAAGGCAGTTCAACCAGGCCAGGCTCCTGGCAGAGCCGATAGCAAAAGAATTCGGCATCCGTTTTTTACCCGGGAAACTGGAAAGGACAAAGACCACCCGTTCACAGAGCAATCTGAAAAGAAAGAGGCGTCTCATGAACCTGAAAGGCGCCTTCAGCATGAGAGACGGATCCGCGGTTTCAGGAAAAGATGTTTTGTTGGTAGATGATGTATTCACCACGGGCACCACTGCAAACGAATGCGCTAAAGTGCTTATACGTTCCGGGGCCAGGAGTGTCTCAGTGCTGACACTGGCCAGAGGCGAATAATGATAAAGATGAAAATCTTAAGAAACTATATTCTCGGTGAAGTCCTCAAGGCCTTCGGCCTCACCATTACAGTATTTACATTTGTCATGCTTGTGGGAAACATGGTAAAGATCGTGGACATGATTATAAATAAGGGCGTTAACGTTTTTTATGTAATCAAACTATTTTCATTCATGATTCCCTATCTATTAAGCTACACAATACCCATGGCAATGCTCACAGCCACCCTCCTTGTCTTCGGCCGCTTCTCGGGAGATAATGAAATAACGGCCATGAGGGCAAGCGGCGTGAGTTTATATAATATAACCGCCCCGGTTCTCATCCTCGGGCTGCTCTTGAGCCTTGGTTCCTTATATATAAATGACCGCCTTGTGCCGAAGTCGCATTTTGCAACGCGCAAGACATTAAGGGATATAGGAATAAGACGGCCTGCCGCATATATAGAGGCAGGTACATTTATCAAGGAATTTGAGGACTACATAATCTTCATATACGAGATCAAGAAAAATAAATTGAAAAATATCAGGATCTACCAGCCGAGAGAAGACAAGCCTACCAGGACCATAATAGCGGCCAACGGAGAATTCATACCCATCCCGGAGAAGCATATGGTGAAATTAAAACTGACCGACGGCACTTCCGAGGAACCCATACCAAATGACCCTACAAATTTTTATAAGCTGGATTTTGAAACATACTACATGACCCTGAACCTTGAGCCGCCGAAGAAGACATCGAAAAATATCAAGAAAAAATCCAAGGACATGACCTTCCAGGAGCTTAAGGAGGAAATAAAGATAGTGCGCGAACAGGGAATAGTGGATGTAAGCCCGCTTCTTACCAGGATCCATAAAAAGATTGCCAGCTCATTCTCTCCCCTGGCATTCATCCTTATCGGCCTGCCGCTTGCCATAACAACAAGGCGGAGTGAAAAATCCATAGGTTTCGGTATAAGCCTGGTAATACTCGTGGTATACTGGCTGATCCTTGCAGCGGGAAATGTCCTTGCATTAAAAAAAATGCTTTCGCCATGGTTTGCCGTGTGGATGCCGAATATTATATTCATGATTACAGGCTCCTGCATGCTTCACAAAATGGGAAAAAAATAAAATGAGAATAATAGAGCGTTATATATTCAAGGAATTCATAAAGAGTGTCTTCTACTGCCTGGCTGTTTTTATATTCCTTTATATAATGGCCGACCTTTTTAATTATATCGATGAAATGATACGCAACCACGTCCCGGTTAAATCCGTCATTGTGTATTACACAACGTTCATACCGTCGATATTTGTGCAGGTGACCCCCATTGCCATACTCCTTTCAACGGTATACATATTAAGTACATTCAACCGGCACAATGAAATCACCGCCCTCAGGGTAAGCGGGGTAAGCCTCTGGGCCATAATCAGGCCTCTCCTTGTAGCCGGGTTTCTCTTCAGCCTCGTGGTGTTTCTGGTCAATGACAAGGTCGTGCCGCCGGCAATGGAGATATCGAGCAAGATAAAAAAGGAAGAGATACGGGAAACCAAAAAGAAAAAGAATAAAGACAAGTATCTGAAGAATATTTCAATATACGGGACAAAAAACCGCATAATCTATGTAGGGAGTTTCAATCCCGATAAAAACATATTAAACGAAGTTATTATACTGGAGCATGATGACAACCAGAACATTGCCTCAAAGACATCCGCGCGCGAGGCGCACTGGGAAAACGGCAGTTGGGTGTTTTTTGATACATCCTCATACCGGCTGAGCTCAAAGGGAGAAATAATAGGGACCCCGTTATTCGCGAAAAAAAAGGTTTTTGACCTTGATGAAACGCCCGGGGATTTTAAAAAGCTTCAGTGGCGCACGGAATTCATGAACTACGCCGAATTAAAAGATTATATACGCCGATTTTCCGGGACAAGCCTGAGGACAGCCAAACAGCTCCTTGTGGACCTGCACTATAAAATCTCATTTGCCTTTATAAGCCTCATAGTAATAATTATAGCCACCCCTATCGCGCTCCTTCCGACGCGCGGAGGAATGCTCATAGGCGTGGGCCTGAGCATACTAGTGGCGCTCAGTTATTATGCTGTTTCAGGAATATGTCTTGCGCTCGGCAAGGCAGGGATGCTCCCGCCGTTTTTATCCGCCTGGGCGGCGAATCTGATCTTCTTAGGATTCGGAATCTACCTGATGCGCAAACGAAAGTAAATCCTGTCTACTTTAACCCCTCAACAACCATGCCTGCGGTACCGGCTGCCCTGAATGCCTTTATATAGTTGGCTGCCCTTTTGTAGGCATCATCACAAATGGCCTTTTTGTTGACGTCAGGGATATTGTCTATCTTTTCCTTAAACGGCTTGGTTGCCTTTTTGATGTCGGCCTTGTTTTCCTCTGCCCATCCCCGCAATTCTTTCATGAGGCCTTCGGGCATGTGGTCATAGACCACGTTCTGCCACTCTGTCCCGACATTGCCTTTACGGATTCCGTAATCGGCGAATTGCCCGACAGTGTCAAGCGGCGTGCCTGTTATGCCGTGCTGTGCAATGCAGACTCCATGGGGCCTTACGGCGTCAAAGATCTCTTTCGTCCTCTTTAAGTCTATGTGAGGCTGTTCGCCGGGGGCGTAATTTCCGTGTTTTGATCCGTTGTTTATCGCCAGAAGGTCCGGGTTGATCCCGTTCTTTTTTAATCCTTCGATAAATTCGACTGATTCGGCTACGGTTGAAAGCGCCCCGCCCTCTTTCACCAGCTTTATCTCGCCTATCTCAACCTCAAGGCCCAATCCCGCATCCTGGACCATTCTGCCGACCTTGGTGGTCAGGGCAATATTGTCTTTCATCTCATTGTGAGAGGCATCGATTGAAACAGACGTGTAGCCCGCATCTATGGCTGCCTTTATTATGTCCATTGCAGTGTTGACCTCAGGCTCGGACGTGTTTCTTACAGCAGTGTGGTCCGCGTGAATGAAAAACGGCTTTTTGAAATTGAGCTCTTTGGCATAGCCGGTGACCATTTCAAAAAATGTATATGGTGTCTGGCCTGTGTAGCCGCCTTTCAGGTTCCCTTCGGAGCGCGCAAGCTCAAAGGCAACGACTGCGTCAAGCTCTTCGGCCGCCTTCATGATGCCGGGCACTGCGTGTTTTATCCTTATATTACAGGCCATGATTATTACCTTTTTGTCTATCAGGACCTTGAATATGTCCTGTGCGCTCAAGAGACAAATTTTACTCTTTTCCCCTAAAACCTCTTTTACCCTCTTTGGCCTTCGTGCAAGTATTTTTTCCATTTACTCTCTCCTCCTAAGTTGCCAGTATTTTTATTAACTGGTATATTTCTTTGTCTAAATTGTGCTTGCTGATGTCGTGCCTGCAGGCGGTTTCAAAATTGACAAAGTTTGCCTTGTCCGCGACTATTCCCACAGCGCCGTCGCTTTTTCCTGCAGCAAGCGTCTCAACTGCCTGCGCCCCAAGGCGCGAGGCAAGCAGCCTGTCATAGGCTGAGGGCCTTCCACCTCTTTGTATGTAGCCCAATGTGACAGACCTTACTTCAAAACCTGTCTTCTTTCTTATTTGTTCTGCTATCGTCTCGGACTTTGCAGCTCCTTCCGATACTACGATGATCCAGCTTATCTTTCCCTTTTTTCTTCCCTCTTTTATTTCATCGCACATCTTATTTATATTATATTTGGCTTCAGGGTAAAGCACGTCTTCCGCGCCTCCGGCAAGCCCGACCCTGATAGCGATAAAGGCCTCGTCCCTGCCCATCACCTCAACCACATAGATCCTCTCCATGCTTGTAACAGTGTCTCTTATCTTGTCAATGGCATCAAGCGCAGTGTCCACGGCTGTATCCGCGCCTATAGTGAAGTCGCTTCCGCAGATGTCATTATCAATTGTGCCGGGCACGCCTATTGTATGAATACCTGTATCCTTCTGGAGCATGGCTGCCCCTTTGTAAGAGCCGTTTCCGCCGATAACCACGAGGCCTTCTATGCCCCTTTTTTTCAGGTTCTCGCCGGCCTTCAGGCGGTACTTTTTATCGAGGAATCTTTTTGAGCGAGAGGTCTTCAGGATGGTTCCGCCGCGGGAGAGTATATTGCTGACACTCCTTGCGTTCATTTCAAAGATATCATCATCTATAAGGCCTTCGTACCCTTTTCTGACGCCGAAGACCTTCAGCTTTTTATAGATGGCACATCTTACAACGCTTCTTATGGCCGGGTTCATGCCCGGCGCATCACCGCCGCTTGTCAGCACTGCTATGCTTTTCATCTATTATGTTCCTAATTCCCAGCTTGCGAGGTATTCTTTTTGTTTGGGCGTCAGCTTATCTATGTTTACGCCTAATGATTTTAATTTAAGCCTTGCTATATCCTTGTCTATTTTTTGAGGGACCCCATAGACCTTGTTGCCCAGGGACCTTCTTTCCTTCTTGAGATATTTGGATGCAAGCGCCTGGTTTGCAAAACTCATATCCATTACGCTTGACGGGTGGCCTTCCGCGGCCGCAAGGTTTATGAGCCGGCCTTCGCCCAATAGATTTATACGCCGGCCGTCTCTCAATGTATACTCTTCGACAAAGTCGCGGATTATCCTTCTCTTTTTGGACATCTTCGCCAGGTCAGGTATGTCTATCTCCACATTGAAATGCCCGGAATTGCATATTATTGCGCCGTCCTTCATGACATTGAAATGTTCTTTGCGGATTACGCTTATGTCTCCTGTCAGTGTACAAAATACATCTCCTATCCTGGCTGCGTCTTTTATGGGCATTACGCGAAAACCGTCCATCAATGCCTCAAGGCCGCGCACAGGTTCGACTTCGCAAACTATGACATTGGCCCCCATGCCGCGCGCCCTCATGGCCAGGCCTTTTCCGCACCATCCGTAACCCGCAACTACAAAGTTTGATCCTGCAAGAAGGACATTTGTGGCCCTCACAATACCATCGACAGTAGATTGGCCCGTGCCGTATCTATTGTCAAAGAAGTGTTTTGTCTCGGCGTCATTCACGGCTATTATCGGGTACATGAGGATGCCGTTTTTCTCAAGGCTCTTCAGCCTTATCACGCCTGTTGTGGTTTCCTCTGTGCCGCCTATAATATCCTTCACCAATGAATGTCTTTTCTTGTGGATACACGAGACCAGATCCGCCCCGTCATCCATTGTGATATGCGGTTTTACATCAAGGACCCTGTTTATGTGTTTATAGTAGGTGTTTTTGTCCTCGCCTTTGATGGCAAAAACAGAGATCTTGTGGTCTTTAACCAAAGATGCGGCAACATCGTCCTGCGTGGAAAGCGGATTGGATGCGCAAAGGGCAACTTCCGCGCCGCCTGCCTTAAGCGCGATGGCAAGGTTCGCTGTCTCTGTGGTGACATGGAGGCAGCATGATATGCGCACGCCTTTAAGAGGTTTTTCTTTCCTGAAATTCTCCCTTATCAGGCTCAATACGTCCATGTATTCATTTGCCCATTCGATGCGGAGCCTTCCCTTTTTTGCCAATCCCAGATTTTTTACGTGATATTTCATTTTTTAGAGCCCTTTCCTTAAAGCCTGCACCTTGTCAGTTCTCTCCCATGTGAATCCTTTTCCGGTCCTTCCAAAGTGGCCGTATGCTGCCGTTTCAAGATAGACCGGCCTCAGGAGATCCAGTTCTTTTATAATACCGCGCGGGGTGAGTCTGAAGTTTTTGCGGACAAGCTTGACCAGTGTATCCTCGGATACCTCGCCTGTTCCGAATGTCTCGACTGTTATGGAGGCGGGTTCTGCCACTCCGATGATATACGCAAGCTGTATAAGGCACTTTTCCGCCAGCTCTGCCGCTACTATGTTTTTTGCGATGTAGCGGGCCATGTAGGATGCGGAGCGGTCAACCTTTGTGGGGTCTTTCCCGGAGTATGCGCCTCCGCCGTGAGGAACCATTCCGCCGTAGGTGTCCACTATAATCTTCCGGCCGGTCATACCTGTGTCAGACTGCGGGCCGCCTACAACGAACTTTCCTGTTTCATTCACAAAAAACTTTGTATTTTTATCAATGTAGCCCCTCAATACAGGCTTTGCCACCGCGTCAATGATCTCCTGCCTGGCGCGTTTTGTTATCCTGGTCTTTGAAACATTGAGGACGTCTTCTGTATGCTGGCATGCCAGGACGCAGGAGACAATTCTCTGGGGCTGGTCATTTTCATATTCCACTGTTACCTGGCTCTTCCCGTCAGGGCCGAGGTAATCGAGTATGCCCTTTTTCCTTACTTCTGATAATCTACGGGTCAGTTTATGCGAAAGCATTATGGGCAGCGGCATGAGTTCTTCTGTCTCGCGGCATGCGTAGCCTATCATCATACCCTGGTCTCCTGCCCCGCCTTTGTTTACGCCCTGGGCGATATCCGGTGACTGTTTGTTTATCGCATTTAATATCGCGCAGGTATTGCCGTCAAATCCATACTTGGGATGATTATATCCTATTTTCTTAATCAGGAGCTCGCGGCAGAGCTTGTGTATATCCACATAGCCCTTTGTTGTTATCTCGCCGCCCACTATGATAAGGCCCATGGTTATATAAGTCTCGCAGGCAACCCTTGAGTTTTTGTCTTGTTTTAAGATGGTATCCAGCACTGCATCAGATACCTGATCGCAGACCTTGTCCGGATGCCCCTCTGTCACTGATTCGGAACTTAAAAAATACCTGTGATTTCCCAGCATTATTTACCCCTTTCCTTGTAAATCTTGTCCGCCTTTTCATAGGAGGCCTTGTCTCCTATATCAAACCATTCTCCGTCGAATCTGTAGCCGAAAACAGTGTCGTTTTCGGACAGCCACTTTATATAGTTTCCTGGGGCGTCTTTGCTCTGCCCGGAATTCATATATTTATCCAATAATGCCAGCTTCTCTTTAGGAAAATAATATACGCACATTGCGGCAAGGTCAGACTTTGGCTTCTCGGGTTTTTCTTCGAATGCAGTAATTCTATCATTTTTATCCAGGCTGACC
>CAYVIU010000033.1:11421-11926 GCA_964451625.1 uncultured Planctomycetia bacterium
ACTTTTTGAGCATTTCGGTCTTCTCTACCACCCTGAGCGCAACTGCCGAGCCGCCTTTTTTTGATTTTGCAAATTTAACGAACTCCGCTAAATCCAGGTCAAAGAGGTTGTCTCCGGCTATGACAAGCATTTCCTCGCTTACCTTTTGGCTGTTCACCACCAGATTGATGTCTCCGATCGCGCCTAAACGGGTCTCATTGGTAAGGGTGCCGTCATTGATTACCTTTATAGGAACGGGAGATTTGTGCTTCCCGGCCCAATCCTCAAAATGCGATGAAAACTTATTGTTTGTTACAACGAATACCTGATTCACGCCGGAGACCTTCTCCAGCGCAGCCAGGATATGGTCTGCTATTGTGCGCTTTCCTACTTTAAGGAGCGGCTTGGGCTGGTTTAATGTCAGAGGATACAGCCTTGTCGCGTAGCCTGCCGCAAGAATAAGGGCCTTCATTGAGTAAGTTTCTTCTTTAAATATGTTATTCTTTTTACCGGCGTAGGGTCAACC
>CAYVIU010000034.1:0-11905 GCA_964451625.1 uncultured Planctomycetia bacterium
ATAATAGAATGTCTGCTCTCTCCGCTCTCTGCCCTTTCTGCCGCTTTATTTTTTTTCTTCTATAAGCTCGCCTGTGTATTTTTCCCCGTCTATTTTCTGGCGGGCTTCAATTTCAGTCAGGCCTATTGTATCAAATGTGTAGACATGGGTAAGCGCCCCGGAGTCATCATATACATAATCTCTTCTCTCTACAATCGCCTCATCCTGGTAGGAGAAGGTCTGGTCTATGACCTCGCGGCCTTTTATGCCGGTGAAGGTGCTTTCTTCTATGAGCTGGCCTGTGTAGGTATCCCCGTCCATTTTCTGGCGGGCATCTGCCTCGCTGAGATCCACCGTATCAAATGTATAAACATTGACAAGGGCGCCGGTATCATCATAGATGTAATCTTTTCTCTCTACGATCTGGCCTGCTTCATAATAGAAGGTCTGGTCTATCTTTTCCCGGCCCCTCTGGCCTGTGAAGGTGCTCTCTTCTAAAAGTATTCCGGTGAATGAACCATCAGCCCATTTTTGGCGGGCATCAAGATCTGCCAGGCCCTCTGTATCGAATGTATATATGTTGGTGAGCGCGCCTGTGTCATCATAGATATAGTCCCTTCTCTGTACAATTTCATTTTCGTCATAATAAAATGTCTGGTCTACCCTTTCCCTGCCGGCCAACCCGATATATGTGGTCTCTTCAATAATAAAACCAGCGCCTCTTTCCTTGCGCTGGTCTTCTGTCAGGCTTGCATCATCGGTATAATATGTCAGTGTCTTACGTAAGGCGTGTTCGGTCTTGCCGTACCCGGTTACGTATTCTCCGTATTCATAATCAGTCCTTTCAACGATTTCACCGGCCTCGTAATATAAGACCTGGTCAACCCTCTCTTCATCGGTTGGGCCAATATATAGAGAATCACTTATCAGATCCTCTTTGTAATCTAAAAGAATTGCGTCATCGCCGCTCAGGAGGTCTGTCTTGGTATTGTCCCAATCGCCATCTGTGTAAGAAGTAGTGACATCATAGGTCCTGACATTCCTGAGCTCTCTGTCATTGCCGGTACCCTCATAATCATAAACTGAAAACTTGTGCGGTTTGTACTGGCCGTTTTCTTTTTGGCCGTAATCCTCATATATGCAGGATATGAATCTCTTCTTGGGGCCGTTGTCGTATTCAGTTACCCTGATCAATATGTCATCGTTGAGCCTGGTCTTCCAGCCGCCCTCTGTAAAGCTGATTCCAAGGCCGCCGACATCATATGTCTTTACTAGATCGATATCAGGGTCTGAGTCTTCAAAATAATTGTATGTTGAAATCTGGCTTGGTATGCCGTTTTCATCAAAGCCGGCAAGGACATAGTCCACTCTTTCGTTTCCATAGCTGCCCTTGTATGAGGTGATGCTCAGGATCCTGTCATCGGTGAGGGCATCTGTACCTTCAAGCGGGAACCTTCCGCCTATGAAGTTAATGCCGTCACTGCCTTCGATTTGTCCGCCCTGGGCAATCCAGTTTGTCAGATCCAGGCCGGATATGTCATAGGATATGATTCTATCAAGGCTGGGGCCGTCGTACTCGTATTTAACTAATGTTTGTGGGGTGCCGGACTCATCATAATTGGCCATTGTCCAGTCTATGTTTCCACCGGCGCTTGACAGGGTTGTGCTGGCTGCGGCGGCTTGGGCCTCTGCCTGTGCTGCGGCTGCAGTACTTCTTACAGTCTGCTGGTCCTGCATCTCATCCAGCATGTCTCCGCCACCGTCGCTTTGGTCATCTGTGGCTGTCTCCAGGGAATCGTCGAATGACGCCTGCACATCCTGAATGGAACGTTGATAGTCTGTCTCTCGTTCCGCCAGTCTTTCGATGGCAGCTTTTTGTTCTGCAACCACACTTTCGAACTGTTCAGGGGAGTAGGGGTAGCTGGTATCCGGTATGGTTTCATCGGTGTAACTGTGCTGGAAGGTGTCTCCTGCAGCCCATACTATCTGCTGGAATAAAAAAGTCCCTATTAGTACAATAGAGACTATTTTAACCCAACGGAATGCGCGCCAACCTATCATACTCAAAGGCACGCCTTCAGGGCCTTCCAAACTTCCCATATTGTTATGGCGACTCTCCTTCACCATTTCACTTACACCTCGATTTTAAAGACTTTTTAAACCTTGAAAATATGGGTGCAAAAAAAATGACTGGTTCCCCAGTCATTTCCCGATATTGTTTTGTTCTCAAGTACTATAAGTATATCATATGATACTATATAAGTCAAGGTAGAAAAGCTGGCTTTTTTAATAACTAACTTTGGCCTAACCCTCTCCATACCATAGGGTTCCGGAAAGCGAATTTTCCTGCGAAATTTCCATGGTAGGCATATAGTAGTTCTATGCCAACTTTATCAATATTTAACCCTTATTATATATAAAAGGGGGCGTTGGTGGGTAGTGTGCTATGGTATGGGGATACATGGCGATGGCATATAGATCAGGTTAAATGTTTGGACATGGCATGGTTGATGGCACATAGTTCGTACTTTATGGCATATAGGTCACTTGAAGGCTTGGATATGGCATGGATTATGGCATGTAGATCACGTATTGGAAGGATTTGATGGCACGTAGATCGGGTGATGGCGGAAAATAGGGACAGTCCACCTGCATATGGAAAGATAGGATGGGGACAGTCCCTATTTTCATGGCATGTAGATCACCTTATCAGGCGTTTTTTGACCTCTGTGAAGGCGATGTACACGCTGGGGACAACAAACAGGGTGAGTATGGTGGAGCTCATGAGCCCTGCTATGATGGTGATGGCCATGGGGCTCCAGAGGTTGGCGCTCTCGCTCCGGTCCAGGGCTAGTGGCAGGAGGCCCAAAATGGTGGTTGAGGTTGTCATGAGTATGGGGCGAAGCCTGTTTTGGCTGGCCATTACAATAGCCCTCATCATCCTCACTCTTTTCGCAACAAGCTGGTTTGCCCGGTCGATCAGGATGATGGCATTGTTGACCACAATCCCACCCAATAAAACCATGCCCACAACGACCCCTATGCTCACTGCCTTCTTTGTTATAAAGAGGGCCACGGCCACCCCTATTATGGCAAGAGGCACAGAGAACATGATGATAAGCGGCTGGTGGTAGGACTCAAAAAGCCCCGCCAGCACCATGTATACCAAGGCCAGCATCAGGAATATCGTAAGCGGAAACTGCTTCTGGCTCTCTACAAGTTCAGGGTAGTTGCCGCCTATTCTGTAGAAATAATCATCCGGAAAGTCTATGTCAGCCACTGCCCGCTTGACCTCTCTAACGGCCTTGCCAAGGCTTATGGACCCTATGTTGGCGCTGAGCTGTATGATCCTGGAGCGGTCTTTCCGCCATATTTCACTGGGGCCCAGGTCAGGCTTAAAATCCGTCGTCTGCTTTAAAAAAACGTCCCCGCCCTCGGGTGTGTTCAGCACCAGATATTTTAGGTCCTTGAAGGTCCTCCTGTATTTTTCATCGAGGCGGGCAACAGTCTCCACTTCTTTGCCTTCGGTGTGATAATATGTAGCGCGCATACCGCGCATCTGGGCGTGCACTGCCAGGGCAATATCGGCTGTGGTAAGGCCGTAGAGTGCGGCGCGCTGCCTGTCTATGACAAGGCCCATCTCAGGGCGGCCTTCCCTCATCCTTATCTTTGTATCAGTCAGCCCTTTAATTGAACCGATACGCTGTGACATGGCCACAGCCAGTTCACGCAATATCTTATAGTCGTAACCGAAAATATCCAGGATCACCTCTTTGGTGCCCACTTCCTGCGGCTCTTCAAAGTAGATAAACGGCTGCTGGATGGACTCATCCTGCGGGAAAAACATCTTTATCTTATCTGTCTGCCTGCGGATGCTTTCTATAATCTCTTTTGGGGTCTTCTTTCTCTGGGCCGAGGGTATGAGTTTAACATAGACCTTGGAAAGCCACGGCTCCACCCTGCTTGAAAAGCTCTTCACCTCCGGTATCAGCCTCAGCGTCTCCTCCACCTTTTTACAGGCCAGGTTGCTCATCTCAAGCTTCGCCCCCGTGGGCATCCTGATAAATATGGTAAAGTCACTCTGCTGTGTAGTGCCCATGAACTCCTTATCCAGCTTAATGAATAAAAATGCGGCCGCAAGGAAGACTGCCAGGATAATCGTAAGGAATTTATATTTGTTTCTGAGAATCTTCACGAGCAGGCCACGGTAGAATCTGATGAAGCCGCCCACCCACTTTGGTGTCTTTGAGATGCTCTTTGTTCTCGACGAGAGAAGCGGCACCACTGTTATCGCCACAAACAAAGACGCGATGAGCGAAAAGGTTACGGTCATGGCTATGCCGCCGTACATTATCTTGGTCTGTGTATTTACAAATAGTATGGGCAAAAATACAACCAGCGTAGTAAGCGTGCCTGCTATAATGACTGTGGCCATTTCCTGGGAACCAAGAATGGCTGCCTTTTTCGGGTCAGGCTGTGTTGTCTGGCGATGCCTTGTTATATTCTCGAGCACGACTATGCCGTTATCCACAAGCATGCCTATCCCAAGGGCCAGGCCTGCCAGGGTCATTATGTTTAATGTTATCTTTGTAGCATTGGAAACATTGACCAGGTACATGAATGCAAATGTGACCATGACCGATATCGGGATGGCAATAGAGATGATGAGGATAAATCTGAAGTTTTTAAAGAACAGCAAAAGGAGCAACAAGGCAAATAAAACTCCATACAGGAATTTGACAGGTATGAAGAATGTAGCCGCCATGAGAAGAAAGATGGGAAGATAGTATTTGGTGTTGAGGTCTGTGAGAAACAAAAGCAATATAAGCGTGGCGAGTATCGCGCCCTGTATGAGAGCGTTTTTCACCTTGTTTATGGAGGAAGCGATAAAATTGGCCTGGTTAAATGTGGTGGTAATCTTTATGTGCCTATCAAGGTTTTCCCTTACATATTCCAGCTCTTCTTCTATCCCTTTTATGACGCTTATGGTATTGGCTGTGGACTCTTTTTGAATATATACTGAAACCACTGGCCTGACATTGAGCCTTGCAAAACCCGTTGGCTCCAGGTATGAGTCTTTTACGAGTGCAACATCTTTAAGCCTTATGATTGACCCTGTGTGGGTCGTGGCAAGCCCGATATTTTTGACTTCTTCTATTGACTCAAACTCTCCTATTGTCCTCAGGAGGTATTTTTCTTTTTTCTTTTCAAGATCCCCTGCCAGGAGGTTAAGGTTATTTAAACTCAGTGTATTTATCACCCGGTTTAAAGATAATGAATGTGCGGCAAGCCGCCTCTGGTCAACCTCGACGAGGATTTTTCGGGGCCTTCCCCCGCCCACATCCACATTCGCAACCCCGCCTATCCTCTTTATCCTTTCAGAGATCTCTTCGTCCACAATCCTGCGTATATATTCCGGAGAATATCTCTTGCTTGTGAGGGCAAGGATCATAATCGGGTAATCGGAATATTTATAATTGGCAATGATGGGTTTTTCGATTTCGCGGGGGAGCTTATTTTTTACCTTGGCGAACTTTTCACGGACCTCAAGCGCAGCAAAGTTCATGTCAGTGCCCGGCTTAAAGCCCAGGACAACGGTCGATTCCCCCTCTTTTGAAATGGAAAGCATCTCCTGGAGGTTGCTCACATCCCCGACCGCCTCTTCAATGGGTTTGGTCACACGTTCTTCGACCTCGGTGGGCGGGATGCCGCCTCTTATGTACACAATTATACTTATCTCGCCCAGGCTTATATTGGGCATAAGTTCAACCGGGAGATAGAGGAGGGATACCGCGCCCATCAATGCAGTCGCCAGTACCACCATCAATATAGTGACGGGGCGGCTGATTGAAAAATGCGGAAGATTCATCAGAATATCCTTTTTATATTATCCAGGAGGTTCTGAACGCTGATATAAACGGAGGGGATTACAATTAGAGTAAGAAATGTGGAGGTCAGAAGCCCTCCCATAACAGTAATTGCAAACGGCGACCACAGTTCTGAACCTTCGCCGATGGCAAGCGCCATCGGTAGAAGCCCGAACACAGTAGTGAAAGTAGTCATCAATATCGGGCGGAGCCTTGTCCTTGCGGCTCGCGTAACCGCACTCATCAATTCCACGCCTTCGGCCCTTAATTGGTTAACATAATCAATCAAGACAATTCCATTGTTGACAACTATCCCGACCAATACTATGACCCCGAGAAGCGCCATGATGTTGAGTGATGTCCCGGTCAAAAGAAGCGCCCATGCGACACCAATAAGCGAAAGCGGTACTGTGAACATGATTACAAAGGGCTGCCATAACGACTCAAAAATAGACGCCATTATCATGTAAATCAGTATAACCGCAATTATTGCAGCAAAGGTAAGGCTCTTGAAAGATTCCTGCATGTGCTGGCTTTCGCCGCCGAGCTTGGCGGAATAGCCTTCGGGCAATTTATAGGATGAAAGGATTTTTGTTATATCGTCTATCACCTTATTAAGGGCGCGGCGGTAGATATTTGCGGCGATAACCACTGAACGCTCCTGATCGAGCCTGTTTATCTGCGTCGGGCCTTTTCCAACACTGAAATACGCCACTTCTGCCAGGGGTATATCCAGCCCGAGCGGGGAATGCACTAAAAGCCGCCTTAGTATTGCAATATCTTTTCGGTCTTTTTCTTTGAGCCTCACTTTTATATCTGTCTCTTTCCCCATTTCCTTGAACTTGGTGACGACGTATCCTTTAATGGCTACATGCGCGGTCTGGGCAATGTCACTTACCGAGAGCCCATAGGTGGCAGCCTTGTCTTTTGTTACATGGATCTTTGTCTCCGGAGAAGGCGGTACAAGGGTATCTTTCACTCCGTATATTCCCTTAACCCGTGTTATATCTCTTTCAATGGACTTTGCAAATTTTCTTAATACATTAAGTTCCTTTCCCTTTATTTCAATAGCCACGGGCGCGGCCCCTAAAAATGCAGACTGTAAAAGCCCTTCCTGCACAACATATTCAAGTTCAACGCTTTCCAGATTGACGGACTCTAACCTTTTCTTTAGTTTTTGTATAAAGGCGGCTGTGCTTATTTCCCTTTCCTTTTTCAGATTGATTATAATGCGCCCCTGATGCGGGCCAAGGACCTCCAGCGCTTCCTCGCCGGTCTTTTTCTTGGTCGAACCAATGGTTGACGTTACATTCCTGACCTCTTTCATTCCAAGAAGCGTATCTTCTATTTTTTTGACCGCAGCGTCTGTTACCCTGAGGAGGGTCCCTGTGGGAAGCGTTGCGTTGACATGGAAACTGCCCTGGTCCATCTTGGGCATAAGTTCCCGGTCCATGACATTAAAAAGCAATGCGCTTATTAAAAATATAAGAACTGCAAAAAAGAGGCTCAGCATCCGCCGGGAAAGGCACTTTTTCAGAAAACTTCCGTATATGCCTAATTTTTGTGAAGAGGTTGTCTCATCAAAGGCGGCGATCTTGTCTTTAGAAAACCCGCCGACACTTAAAACCGGTATGAGGGTAATGGCGACTATAAAAGACGCCAGGAGCGCAAAGACTATTGTGAACGCCAGGTGCCAGGTGATGGGTTTTAACATCCCGATGGAAAAGAGTACAAGCGGAATAAATATGGCGATGGTCGTAAGGGTGGAGGCAAAGATTGCCCCGCTTACTTCACTCGCCCCTGTGGCAGCGGCCTCTTTCTGGTCTTTTTCCTTTTTGTGCCTGAAGATATTTTCAATGACTACGATGGCGTTATCTACAAGCATGCCTATCCCAAGCGCCAGGCCTGCCAGGGATATTACATTGAGGCTTATGTCAAACATGTACATCATGCTGAATGTAGCCATAACAGATATTGGTATGGCAAAGGCTACGATGACAGAACTCCTGATATTCCTTAAGAAAAGGAAAAGTATTATAAATGCCAGGACACCGCCGAATAATGCCGCGTTAAAAACACCGCTCAGCGCGTTCTTTATGAATATGGACTGGTCATCCACTATATTTACGGATACACCCTTGGGCATATTCGGCCGGATTGTATCCAGGGCCTTTTTTATTCTTTCCGCAACTGCCAGGGTGTTTGCTGTTGCCTGCTTTTGAACGGCAACTGAAATATTTTCCCTTCCGTTGTATCTGGAGATACTTGTCTTTTCCTTGAAGGTGTCCTGGACTGTGGCTATGTCGCTTAAAAGAATGAGTTTTGCTTCCGGGCGGGCTTTTTCGTAGGGGCTGATGAACCCTTCATCTTTTCCATATTGAGGAAACTGCTTCCTTGTTTGTGGATTTTCTTTCGCAACAGCTATTTTTTTTATCTCCGAGACCTCCTGGAACTCACCAAGCGTCCTTATCAGATATTCCGTGAAGGATTCCTTTATGGTGCCGGCAGGGTAGTTTATGTTGGCGTCGCCTACCGCATTCACTACCTCGATTATGGGCAGACCTGAGGCCTGGAGCTTGTCCTGGTCTATCTCAACGAGTATTTCCCTTTCTATGCCGCCTGTTACCGCGGCCGAGGCCACCTGGTCAACCTTTTCTGTTTCATCTTCGACGTATCTTTCTGTGATTTCCCTGAGGCGCGCGGGAGCGATGTCTTTACCTGTAACACTCAAAGACATGATGGGCAGATCAAACGGGTTAAACTTTTTCACTATCGGCTCTTCGGCGTCAATCGGCAGGCGTTCCTTAATAAGGTCTATTTTTTCACGCAGGCCCAATGCCGCAAAATCCATATCAGTGCCCCATAAAAACTCTGCCATGACAATGGAAACACCCTCTTTGGAAATGGAGCTCACTCTTCTCAGGCGGCTTACAGTGCCGATGGATTCTTCTATTATTTTTGTAATCTGGGTTTCGATTTCTTCGGGGGCGGCATTTTCATACGTTGTAACTATGGTAAGCTGGGGATAATTAACGGGTGGGAATAATTCCTGTGGTATGCGGCCCCAGGAAAGGATCCCTATCAGGAGGACCGCGCAGAAGATCATTATGGTAGTAATCGGCCTTTGGACCGAAAATTGTGGAAGCCCCATATTTTTATGTCAATGCCTTAGAATAGCTGTTCTTGTATCTCGGCGATTGCTACCTTTGAGCCGTCTTTGAGTTTTTCCTGGGTCTCTATTGCAACAAGTTCGCCTTCTTTTATGCCTCTTTTTATAACCGAGTAATCGCTGGAGCGGTATTCAAACTCTATCGGCCTGGACTCGGCTGTGCCGTATCCTATGGCCTCTTCGGTTTCTTCTTCAGTCTCATGAATTATAAAAACTACGTAGCCTTCGTCGGCCTTGTTCAGGGCAACGCTGGGTACGATGATGGCATCATCCGTGGCGTATACGGCTATCAGGGCGCGGGTAAACATGCCGGGTAAAAGCAGCCCGTCATCATTTTTCACCCTGATCTTGGCTGTCTGCGTCCTGGACCTTCCTTCAACTACAGGAGAAAGGTTGTCCACGATACCTTTAAATTCCATATCCGGGTATGTATCAACAAAAACCTGGGCATCTTCCCCTACCCTTACTTTTCCGATGTCCATTTCAATAATACCCAACTCAACAAATACGTCAAGGCTGTCTATTAAAGTGGCGATTTTGTCGTTTGGTGTAACATATTCCCCGACCTCAGCGTCTCTCGAGCCCAGGATTCCGTCCCGGGGCGCATATAGATATGTCTTTTCCAGGTCATTCTTTGCCGACTGATATTCCAGTTCGGCCTGTTCAAGCCTGATTTTTGTTACAGAGCCGATTTCAAAAAGCTTTCTGTATTTTTCAACCTCTATTTCGTTGTACTTGAGTTTCAAAAGCGCATCTTTTTGATTCAGGGTAGCTATGATATCGCCTTCCTGAATCTCTTCCCCTTCCCTGAAATTAAATGAATCTATGAGGCCTGCTATTTCAAATTTAAGCCTTATTTCACGGAAGCCCTTTACTGTGCCGAGGGCAGGCAGGGTGTCTTCAAAAGAGCGTTTTGCAACCCTGTAGGCCTTTACCAGCACTTCTTCTTCAGGAATCACTTCCTGTTCCAGGCTGATGGCAGGCATCTCTTCGCGCTTTACAAATTTTCCGATTAAAGGGATTTTATCAAGCTTGAGCTTAGAGGCCAAGTCCTTGATTTTGCCTCTCCCCCACCACACTGCGGCGGCTATAAGCATTATCACAACTACTATCATCAGAATTTTTATTAAAACAGGTCTTTTCATTTAAAATATCCTCCTATCCCTATAGCCTTGTTGAGGCCGGCTATGGCTAGATATATGTCTCCTATGGCACTGGTATATACAGACTTTTCAGTGTAAAACTTTATTTTGGCATTCATGACCTCGGAAGTGGTGGCCTCGTTGAGTTTCTTCCTCAAATCCATAGTTAAAAATTCTTTTTCATATAACTGCAGGTTGTTTCTTGAGCCGTTAAGTTTTATCTGCGCCTCTTTAAATGAGTAAAATGCCTCCCTGACATCTGAGTGCAGGTCCTGTTTTACGTCCTTTAGCTCCGAGAGCGCCTGCTGGCGCATGACATAGGCGTTTTTCATGCTTGTGTATCTGCCCAGGTCGTCAAACGGAGTAAGCTTGTATACATCTGTATCATATCTTGTATCGCTGGCAAAGGTGGTAACGGTCGGGGCAAGCTTGCCTTTCTTTTTCTGGTATTCAAATGTATGGCTCCCAAGCGGGGCCTTGGCTGTTATCCCGATAAATCTCTCATTTTTAAGATTCATGCCCAAACCGCGCGGTTCGAGCTGCTCAGCGGCCTTAAGATATTTACCGACGAGGTCCAGCTGCGGCCAGAGCTGGCTCTGGGCAATGCGCTCCCCGATCCTTGTGGATTCAACAATGAGCCTCTTTGTTTTCAATTCGGACCTGTTTTGCATGGCAAGCCCCAGGCATTCATCTATGTTTATATCAAACTCCTTTAATTTCAGTTTGTAGTCAATGTTTATTTTGGTACCTACATTTATATGCATTGATTTGGCAAGCGCGAGCTGTTTTAAGGAAACATCATTCTCGGCTGCCGCGATGGAATAGAAGACCTGGTCGTACGAAGACTGCGCATTTAAAGATTCGAGTTGGGTGGAAAGCCCCAGTTCGTATTCTTTTTTTGCCCGTTCAATGTCATCCTTTATTTTCTCAAAAAGCTCTTTCTGGATATCCAGTTTATTGAGCGCCTTCGCCAGCTCATAATAGGTCTTCGCTACTTCATGCGTAAGGTCTTCTTTTACCTTATTGTAGTTTTCCTTGGCTATCTTTAAATTGGTCTTTGACTGTTCCCATGTAAAATACAATTCCCCTCCATGGAAGATGGGCTGCTTGAACTCAAAGCCGTATTTCCTGCCGCGGTAAAGTTCCTGGCTTATCTTGCCGCTTGTCTCGGTCCATAAAAGTGATACTACAGGGAACAGTTCCCGGAATGCTTCATTTACTTTAAACTTTGCAAGCTTGATCTGTTCTTTGGCAACCTTTATGGGCATGTAATTGTCCATAGCGGCGTTGACACAATCGTCTACGGTAAGTATTTTTGTAAGGTCTATATTGGAAGGGGGTTCTTCCTCTATCTCGGAGAGTTTTACTTCTTCTGATAATGCCTTTCTTATTTTCTCGGATATTTGCTCTACTATGTTTTTGTCTTTCCGGAAAACTGCCTTTCCCTTTGGTTTCCGGTCTCCCGGCCCTTCCTCCGGTTCCCTTTCCATTTCAATCGGCGGTAGCTCAATGCCGGTGGATTCTTCTTCGGGTTCAGATGTGGGCACAACTTCAGCCGTTTCGCCTATATCCAGCAGTATATTGGAACCATCCTGAGTTATTTTATATAATGCCGGCTCTCTCAGCTCTATCGCCAGAAAATCAAATACATAATAGGGTTCGCCTAAAACATCGCCGGCTTCTCACCTCAATATAAACTCTATGGATATGATAAGTCCTTCATCAAAATTGACTTTGTCTACATACTC
>CAYVIU010000035.1:0-11885 GCA_964451625.1 uncultured Planctomycetia bacterium
TTCTTCAATATCATCCGTTTCGTATGCTTTATCGATTCCCTCGACAAAAGCCTTGACCTTACCTGTGATGTCCGCCAAACAATAGGTCACCCTTTTACCTTTGAATCTAGGATCTTTTTCTAGACTTTTTTTATCATATCTTAAACTAGCTATATCGTAATCAACAATTACAATTTCGTCAAACTCAGCTAAAAGTGCTAAAGGTATATCATACAGTCCAGGTGTCGCACCTAATACAACAACTTTTCCTCTTTTTACATCTTCAGCAGCCTCTATTATCTTCTCTTTATTGGTTTGATAATGAGGATCCCATTCCTCTTTGTGTTCAAGGTAGACTTCCAAAGCAGCCCTACCATCAAGTTTTCCTTCTCGTCTGGTAAGTTTTAAAATTGCAGGTATAGTTTCTGCGCAAGGTACAACCATCCAAGGTTCCATCATCGCGGGTGAAGTGTGTACTGCCGGCGAACTGCGTTCGGCTGGCGGGGTGTCGGAGGTTGGGGGATTGGGTTGTGAGTCATGGGTTGTGTGTTGTGGGTTTTTTTGAGCTGATAGCTGATGTCTGAGAGCTGATAGCTCAGTTGGCGAAGTGCGTTCGGCTGGCGGGGTGTCGGAGGTTGGGGAGGTGCGGCCCATTAATCTTTCTGGTGTTGTATCGAAAACTGTTGCAAGCTTTTTTAAAGCAGGAAAGCGTGGAAAACATTCGCCCGTTTCCCACCTGCTAACCCTTCTATCAGACGCACCTAAAATATCTTCAACTTGTTTTTGGCTTAAGCCCTTTTCATATCTTAAAACCTTTATTTTAAATCCGAATAATCTTTTGCCTTCAACGCTGTCCTTATCCTCTATTTGTATTTTCATAAGATCTTCTTTAGTCATGCCTGCCAAAAGCTCGCTTACAGTTGTGCCGAGTACACTTGCAAGTTTTTTCATATTGGAAGCCAATGGGAAATATTTTCCATTCTCCCAATAGGCAAGAGCATTCCTTTTCATGTCAAGCTTATCAGCCAGTCTTCCTTGGCTTAAACCTTTTTTATATCTTAAAACCTTTAATTTGAATCCGAATAGTCTTCTGTATTCAGGACTATCCTCATCTTCTATTCGTATTCTCATAAGATCTTCTTCGGGCATACCGGTCAAAAGATGACTTACGGTAGTTTTGAGTGCTCTTGCAAGTTTTTTCATGTTGGAAGGCTGCGGTATATTTTGACCCACTTCCCATCTCCATACTGTGTTCAAATCCAACTTTATCATATCAGCAAGTTCACCTTGGGTTAGCTTCGCATCAAGCCTTAACATTTTTAGGCGCCCTTTAAAACTATCTGTTTCAATGAGTCTTATATCTCTTTCTCCCATCTCGCGCATTTTCCTTAGAGCGTTTCTGTGTTTTATTTGATCTCTGACGATTCTCGATGCTGTTGTTGATGCTATGCTCCAAAGCTCCTCTCTTGAGGGTCTTCGCCCTCCCCGGCGTGCTTGCCAAAAAGCGGCATAAATCTCCTGATACACATCTTCTAAACTACATTTAAAAAATACACCTAATGCCAAAAGGCGTCTTACACGACTGCGTGCGATTCTCCTATCTGATTCATGAATGGCATCTATATCTGCTTCCGTTGTAGGTGAAGAGCGGGTTGGATTTAAAGCTGAAGACTGATGGCTGAAGACTGATGGCTGGTTCCCAATTGGCGCTGCGTGTGCTTTTAGAAATGCAGTCTCAAAAGTTATTCGGTCTTCTGTTGTGCCTCTCTTTACTTCTGAAAGACGCAACTCTCTAAGACTATCTATAGCATAGCCTATATCACTAAAGACAGTATTGCATAGAAAAGTGAATATAACAAGCCATGAACATGTCTTTATGAGCAAATCATAGTATTTATATTGTAGAGTCTTTTTAGTCATAGTATATTCGCTTGTGGGGACAGGTTTCTATATTGGGCGTATATGGTCGGGAAGAAACCAGTCCCCATAGAACTTATAAATCTTACAAGTATACCACACGATTGTCATATTGCAAGGAAATATAACAAGCTTTTTGAATGTTTTACGGAGTATCGAGGCTGAGCCTCGGTACGTTTTAGGCGTAAGTGGTTGTGGGGTAAGCTGTTATGGAGAAGTTAGAGTGGTGGCCTTTGTGGTAGAGGGCTTCGCCAAGGCCGGCGGTCATTGCGGCGTTGTCGAGGCAGAGGTTCATGGGAGGGAAATATGTCTTTATGCCGAGTTTTTCGGCTTCGAGGTTCAGTTTTTCACGGAAGCGCTTGTTTGCGCTCACCCCGCCCCCTATTGCGATGCGGGCAATCTTCTTTTTTAGACATGCGGCGATGGCCTTTTCTATAATCATGTCGCAGACTGTTTCCTGGAATGAGGCGCAAATGTCATCTACGGGGACTTTGCCAGGGTTGTCTCTCAAGTAATATAAAACCGCTGTCTTTATACCGCTGAAGCTGAAATCAAGTGGGGCGTTTCTTAAGACGGATTTTTTGAATTTTATTTTTTCCTTATCCCCTGAAAGAGCGCGTTTCTCAATGATAGGGCCGCCAGGATATCCGAGGCCAAGGACCTTGGCTGCTTTATCAAAAGACTCTCCTACTGCATCGTCTTGGGTTTGCCCCAGGAGTTTGTAGTTGTCGATATCTTCAACATCAAAGATCGAGGTATGTCCTCCGGAGATTATAAGCCCGATAAACGGAAAAACTAATTCCGGATACTGCATGATATTCGCATAGAGGTGGGCCATTAAGTGGTTAACACCGATCAGGGGAATTCCTAAACTATAACTTAGGGATTTGGCAAGAGAGACACCGATTAAAAGTGCGCCCACGAGGCCCGGGCCTTGCGTGACTGCAATGAGCTTTATGTCTTTTAAACTAACACCTGCTTCTTTGAGGGCTTCTTTTAAAACATAGTTTATGTATTCAAGATGGTGTCTTGAGGCCATCTCAGGGATTACGCCGCCGTACTGCGAGAAAAGGTGTACGCTTGAGGAAACCTTATTTGACAGGATCTTGTCGCCGTCGGTTACAGCAACTGAGGTCTCATCACAGGATGTCTCGATGCCAAGGGTGATCATCTTGTAAGCTCCGATAGAAATACAAAGTTTATCCCCTCTTCTTCCATTTCAGGGATTGTTTCTTTAAGGGCTTCTACTGTCTTTGGCCTGTCATGGCCCACACCAACTGCCCAGCCGGTTTTTAGCGCCTGTTCTTTAAGCTCTGCGATCTGGCCTTTGATATAATCAATGTCTGCCTCGTTGTCCAAAAAGACAGAGCGGTGTATGAATTTTATACCTTGTTTTCTGGCAACTTTTTTACATACAGTGTCAACTGTTACAACATTGTCCATGAAAAAGAGTTTATCTTTTTTCATTCTCTTGAATATTACTGACATCAATCTCTCGTCAGTTGTTGCCCTGGAGCCCATGTGATTGGATGCCCCTTTTAAACCCGGGATACTTGCCATTGCCTTTTCCAAAAACTCGATGATTTCAGGCTCTTCCATGCTGGTAAGAATAGTATCTTTTTCAAGAGGCATGTTTTCTTCATGCGGCTCAAGCGGGAGGTGGAGTATGAATTCGTAGTTTTTCTCGCCGGCCATCTCGGAGACTTTAGTCGAATAAGAAATATTCGGAAGGATTGAAAGGGTTATGGGGGTATTTAATTCAAAAATGGCGTCTATGTTATTGAGATTATATCCAAAGTCGTCCAATACAATGGCTATCTTTGGGGCGCGGTCAAGGACTAAGGCGGTTTTCTTTATTTCTATTACTTCGAGTTCCTTGGGGTATTCTTCTTTAGGGGCACAGCCTCTTTTTAAAAATACAAAAAGGCTTACAAGGGCTATGGCGATTGCTAAAAATATGATTAACTTTTTCACTCAGCCCCTCTTTCTTCCAGCCCCTCTCTTGAGGGGCTGGGTTCATCCTTCAAGAATTCTCTTGTATACCCTCAAGCCTTTTATAAGGTCTATTGCGCGAAGGAGCTGGTTGTCGTAGATTCTCTCTTCCTTCTTTTCTTCTATCTTTTCGAAGATGGCTTCGTCTTTTCTCTTTGGCTCTATTGGCAGTGGTTCGTATTCTACAACAACATCGGGCACTATGCCCTCTTCCCTTATTGCCCGGCCGCTCGGTGTGAAATACTTCGCAGTTGTAAGGCGCAGAGCGGAGCCGTCTTTTAACGGAATCACGGTCTGGACAGAGCCTTTGCCGAATGTCTTTGTCCCCAGTATGATGCCGCGTTTGTTGTCCTGTATTGCGCCGGCTACGATTTCCGAAGCGCTTGCCGAGCCTTCATTAACCAGGATTATCATCGGGACATCAGGGCATATGGGGTTTCTTCGGGATTTAAACTCCATGAATCTGTCTGCCCTTCTGCCCTTTGTGGTTACAATAAGCTGGTCCTTGGGAAGGAATCTATCGGCGATTTCTGCAGAGACATCCAGGAGCCCTCCCGGGTTGTTCCGCAAATCCAGGATCAGGGCCTGCATGCCTTCCTTTTTTAAAGTTGCTATACCCTTGTCCAGGTCCTTGGGTGAGTTTTCCTGGAATTCAGAGAGCCTTATGTAGCCAATCTTATCTTCAATAAGCTGGGCTTTTTTTATACTCTTTACCTGAATGATGCCGCGGGTTATGGCTATATCCAGGATCTTCCCCTCTCTCTCCCTCAATACCGTCAGCATGACATCGGTGCCGGGCTTGCCCCTCATCTTTTTGACGGCTTCGTGGAGTGTAATCCCTCTTGTGCTTTCACCGTCTATTCTGACTATCATGTCTCCGGCCTTTATGCCTGCCTTGTGGGCCGGGGTACCGTCAAGCGGCGTGATTATTGTGAGGACGCCTCCGCGCAGTGTAATTTCAATACCGAGGCCCCCGAATTCCCCTTTTGTTTCAATCCTTATTTCTTTGTAGGCCTCAGGCGGCATAAACTGGCTGTGAGCATCAAGGGATGCCAGCATGCCGTCAAGCGCGCCGTAAATGAGGTCTTTCGGCTCCATGACATCCACGTAGTCAGAGCGAATGAGTGCGATTGCATCCGAGAAGAGTTCTATCTGGTTGTATAATTCATCCTTGGATGACTTTGTGCGGCCGCACACGGTTGTGGTTACGGTGATTCCGAGTATAAGTACTATGATTAATGTTAGGGCGATTGTCTTTTTTTTCATGCTGCCTCCGTTATTTTAATTTGTTTTTCAATAATTCATTTACGAGTTTTGGATTGGCCTTACCCCGCGTCTCCTTCATGATCTGGCCGACCAAAAACATCAAGACATTTACCTTGCCGTTTTTATAATCCTCTATGGATTTGGGATTCTTTTTAATTATACCGTCTATAATACCCGTGAGCTTATCTTCGTCAACAATCTGGGAAAGGTCTTTTTCCTTTACTACTTCTTCGGCGGTCTTTTTTGTATCAATCATAACAATAAGAATCTCTTTTGCCATCTTGCCGTTTATTGTGCCATTGTCAAGGAGTGTTAAGAGCCCTGCAAGGTTTTTTGGTTTTAGCCCGAGGTCCAGTATGCCCAGAGAGCGCTTGTTCATCTCGCTTGATACATCAGACATGATCCAGTTGGCGAGTTTTTTCGCATTCTTGTAGAGTTTTGTGCATTCCTCGAAATAGTCTGCGACTTCCTTTTGGTTGGTGAGGAGAAATGCATCATAATCAGAAAGCCCGTAATCGGCTACCAGCCTCTCCTTCTTTTGTTCGGGCAGCTCGGGCATAGATTTTTTGATCTTTGCTGTCATTTCTCTTGTAATGGTGTAAGGCAGGAGGTCCGGTTCAGGGAAGTACCTGTAATCATGCGCCTCTTCCTTGCTCCGCATGGAGATGGTGACCTGTTTTGCCTCATCCCAGAGCCGTGTCTCCTGGACTATTTTTTCTTTATCTCTGAGAAGGTTTACCTGGCGGTCGACTTCATGGCCCAGGGCCTTTCTTATCCAGCGGAAGGAGTTCATGTTTTTTAATTCTACTTTTACTCCGAGTGCTTTGGCGCCCTTCGGCCTGATGGATACGTTCGCGTCACAACGAAGTGAGCCCTCTTCCATGTTGCAGTTTGACACGCCCAGATAGAGAAGTATTGATTTGAGTACAGTAAGGTATGCGTATGCCTCGTCAGGGCTTGCTATGTCGGGCTCGGTTACTATTTCCATTAAGGGGGTACCGCACCTGTTAAAATCAACAAGGCTTGAGTCTTTCTCATGGATAAGCTTTGCCGCATCCTCTTCAAGGTGCACCCTTTTTATCCTGATCTTTTTTGGTTTTCCATCTACGCTTATATTGATAAATCCGTTTTCGGCCAAAGGCATGTCGTATTGTGATATCTGGTAATTTTTTGGGAGATCAGGATAGTAGTAGTTTTTTCTGTCGAATTTCATGTATTCGGCTATCCTGCAGTTTAAGGCAAGGGCTGTCTTCATGCCGAGGTTCAGCTCTTCTTCATTTAAAACAGGAAGCGATCCGGGAAATCCAAGGCACACAGGGCACACTTGAGTATTCGGCGGAGAGCCGAACTTGTTGGCACAGCCGCAGAAGGCTTTTGTATTTGTGAGGAGGTGTACGTGTACTTCCAGGCCTATTGTGGTTTCGTATTGGGTTTTCATAATTCCGGTTTCTTTAAATGAAAATCTGAATTCTGTTCAAATGTATAAGACGCCTTAAAAAGTGTTTCTTCGTCAAAAGGCTTTCCTAAAATCTGCAGGCCTATCGGCAAACCCTTCTTCGTAAATCCGCATGGCACTGAAATCCCGGGGATGCCCGCAAGGTTTGCCGGGATAGTAAAGATGTCGGATAGATACATGCTTAAAGGGTCTCCGGTCTTTTCCCCGAGTTTAAACGCGGGTGTCGGGGAGGTCGGGGTTATGATGCAGTCATATTTGGCGAATGCCTTGTCAAAATCTTCTTTTATCTTTGTCCTTGCCTTGAGGGCCTTGAGGTAATATGCATCGTAATATCCGCTCGATAATACATATGTGCCGAGGATGACCCTGCGCTTTGCCTCGTTTCCAAAACCGAGGCGGCGTGTGTCCTTGTACATGTCTATGAGAGAGCCTTTCCCGCGCAGGCCGTACTGCACGCCGTCAAATCTTGCAAGGTTTGAACTTGCCTCTGCAGGGGCTATTATATAATACACGCTTAAGGCATATTCTGTGTGAGGGAGTGAAATCTCCTCGGCCTTTGCGCCAAGGGACTCTAGCAATTTTATGGCACTGCGTACAGAGGCGGATACTTCCTTGTCTATGCCGCCAACAAAATATTCTTTGGGAACTCCTATCTTTAAACCCTTTACATTTTTTATGAGTGCATTTTCGTAATCCGGGACAGGCATGTCTACTGATGTTGAATCTTTTGGGTCGTGGCCTGCAATAATACCTAAAAGCAGTGCGGAATCGCGGACATCTTTTGTAAGGGTGCCGATCTGGTCGAGGCTTGAGGCAAACGCAATAAGGCCGTATCTGGAGACCCTGCCATAGGTTGGCTTTAGGCCGACTACACCGCATAGGCTTGCAGGCTGGCGTATTGAGCCGCCGGTATCCGATCCTAATGCCGCTATTGCCTCGTCACTGGCCACGCTTGCGGCTGAGCCGCCGCTTGAGCCACCGGGGATCCTTGTGGTATCCCATGGGTTTTTTGTGGGGCCGTAGCAGGAAGTCTCACAGGAAGAGCCGAATGCAAACTCATCCATGTTGCACCTGGCCTGGATAGCCGCGCCGTTTTCTTTAAGTTTTTTTATTACTGTGGCATCGTATGGGGGCCTGAAGCCCTCCAGTATCTTTGATGCGCAGGTTGTAAGTTCACCTTCAACACATATATTGTCTTTAATGGCAATCGGCAGGCCCAGGAGTTTGCCCTTTTTGGGAGTGCTCGTCTCTTTATCAAGCCTTTTGGGATCAAAATCTATTAATGCATTGACCTTTTTATTTACCTTGGAGATCCTCTCCGAGAGGTCGCGGCCAATGTGACGAGGCTCAGCCTTGCCTTCTTTTATCAGGTTTATAAGTTCGTGTGCCTTTAATTCGTTCAGCTTCATATTATGCTTCTTCTACTATTTTGGGTACTTTAAAGAGGTTGCTCTTCTTGCCGGGGGCATTGCCCAGGGCCTTCTCTACCGGGAGAGAACTAGTAACTTTGTCTTTTCTGGTTATGTTTTTTACGGGGATGATATGGCTTGTAGGCGAAACACGGGAGGTGTCGAGCTTGTTGAGCTTCTCTATGTAGGAGAGTATATCAGTAAATTGCTTCTCGAACTTCTTAAGCTCGCTCGCAGCCATCTTTATCCTGGCCAGGTGCGATACGTACTTTATATCTATCTTTTTCTTCATCTTTATCCTTGGGGACACTTCTGGGGACACTTCTCCTCACAAGTCTGGGACACTTCTCCTCACGATTTGAGAACCGTCCCTATATTATTATAAATAAGGGAGATTGTCAATTGTATTAGTGAGTTTTGCGAACTCGTTCAGCGAAAGTGTTTCGCCGCGCCTGGATGGATCGATGCCGGCGGCTGTGAATGCGTTGGCGAGCACTGTTTTATCAAGCTCAACACCAAGCGCGTTTAAAATGGTCTTCCGACGCTGATTGAATGACAGCCTGATAATCTTGAAGAGGAGCTCCTCGTTCGCTACGGAGACGGCGCGTTTTTTAAGGATATTGAGCCTGATAAGGCTTGAGTCAACATCAGGCCTCGGGAAAAACGCACCCCTTGCAATCGGCATCTCGATTGATGCCGCCGCATAAAATTGTATGGCAAGAGTCAAAGAGCTGTAATCTTTGGTTGCCGGCTTGGCAGTGATTCTTCCCGCCACTTCCTTCTGCACTGTAATCAAAATTGAATCTATACACTCCCGAAACTTTAATAGGTGCATTATAACAGGGCTTGTGATGTAGTACGGAAGGTTTCCTATGACTTTTATATTTTTTGCCCCCAGCTTGCCGAGGTCGAAAGTCAATATATCGCCTTCGATGATAGTTGTATTTTTGCAGGGGGCAAGCATTTCTTTGAGAATCTTTACAAGGCCTCTGTCTTTTTCTACGGCGATTAATTTTCCCGCTAACCCCGCCAGGTCTTCAGTCAGCGCACCTGCGCCAGGGCCTATCTCAAGGACAAAGTCATTCTTTTCTATTGCCGCCTTTCCAATGATCTTGTCTTTGATATTTTTATCAATCAGAAAGTTCTGGCCCCATTTTTTCATGGGGCGGATATTGGCTTGCTTTAGAATGTCTTGTAGTTTATTTTTAGTCAGCATTTGCCCAGGAGCCTGGCGGCGAGGTTAAGAGATGAGAGCATCGACGAGGGGTCTGCTATCCCGCGCCCTGCAATATCAAAGGCGGTCCCGTGTACCGGGGAGGTCCTTACAAACGGCAGGCCCAATGTCACGTTTACGGCATCGCCCCGGGCGAGCATCTTGACCGGTATCATCCCCTGGTCATGGTACATGCATACAAGGCAGTCGTATTTTTTATTATACAAACTGTGGAATGCGCCGTCTGCGGGGACCGGGCCTTTAAGAGATGGGAGTGTTTTCTTAAGTTTTTTTACTGCAGGGATTATGATTTTTCGCTCTTCATTCCCGATGAGGCCCCCTTCCCCTGCGTGCGGATTGAGGGCGGCTACGGCGAGCCTTGGGTTTTTTATACGGAAATATTTCTTCAGGAACTTATTGGCCTTCAGCGTGGTATCTATAATATCCTTTGCGTTTAATGAAACTGCCACCTTTTTCAAAGGTATGTGCCTGGTTACAATCACTACCTTGAGGGCATCTCCAGCAAACATCATTGCGGGCCTTTTTATGCCAAACCTGCCTGCCAGATATTCAGTATGCCCGTGAAACACCACGCCTGTTTTTGTAATGGATTCTTTGTTTATGGGGGCGGTTACAATACCGTCGGCCAGGCCTTCTTTTACAAGTTCCACTGCAAAGTCTATATAGTCCAATGCAGCCCTGCCCGAAGAAGCGGTTGATTTGCCGAATTGGTATTTTCCTACATTCCCGAGGTCTAATAAATTGATGCGGAGATTTTTAAGTTTTTTTCCGATGAGTTTTGCTGTTTTTGATAAAGAGAGGCTGTCGCCTATGACAAGGTACGTTGCGCATCTTTCCAGCCGCGGGCTTGCCAGGGCCTTTAAGAGGATTTCAGGGCCGATACCGGAGGGGTCGCCCATGGTTACTGCGATAACAGGTTTATTTAATCGAGATGAAGGCATCTTTTTTAAGCTCATCCAGCCATTCCTTGAATTTTACCTCAACCTTCTCACGGTATATGGCGTCCATTATGTGGGGCCGGACTTCGGCCATGGGAACGGTTCTTTCTTTTTTTCTGTCATATGCCTTAAAGATATAAAATCCGAGGGGGGTCTCTACCAAATCGGTGAATTCATCTATATTCAGGGCGAATATTGCCTTGTCTATGTTTTCAACCATCTGGCCCTTTCTTACATATCCCATGTCGCCGCCGGCTTCGGCGTTCATGCCTTCAGAATAATTCCTGGCCATCGCGTAAAAGTCCTCGCCGTCTTTAAGGCGCCGGAGGATCTCTACAGCCAGGGTCAGGGTCTCTTCCTTGGTACGGTTATCCCCTGTCCTTATAAGGATTGAGCCTACCTTGACCTGTTCGGGTTCGGTGAATTCTTCTATGTGTTCGCGGTAGTAGCTTTCGTTCTCCTGGGGGAGTATTTGTATCTGGTGACGTATCCGGGCATCTACAAGCTTTTCTATCATCATCTGTTCGGCATAGCGCTTTCTTACATCATTTATGGTGAGATTCTGTTCGCGGAGTGTGCCGCTAAGGGTCCTGTCGCCTGTAAATCTTGCCTCCAGCTCGTCTATCTTCTGGTCTATCTCTCTGTCGCTTACCTCTATGCCCTGCTTTCTTGCCTCGCTGAGGAGGAGCCTGTCGTCTATGAGCTGGGCAAGGATTTCCTGGGCAGCTTCATCCAGTTTCTCAGTGAGCTCTTTGCCGTCATAGATATCTTTATAGCGGAGGTAGATCGGATAGAGGAGCTTATCCACCTCACCCTGGGTGATGACTTCATTATTTACAACGGCCTTGATCTTATCGACCAAGGCCGCTTCAGCATTAACTGAAATCAGGGTAAGGAGAGTAAGTATGGATAAAAATACTCTCGTGAAAAATTTCATGGTTTAGTCTTGCGGCAATGCTATGGGCTCTTCTGCCAGCTCCTCATCCAGTAATTCTTCCGGGATTTCCATTGGGATTTCTTCGGGGACTGCCTCTTGTGTAAGAGAGTCAAAGAGCTCGAGATTTCTGGTGACCTTGTATTTTGTCTTCAGATTGCTGACAAGGTTATCAAATAATTTTCTCTTGTTTGTGTTGGACAGGTTCATCCTGATCCTGTCTTTTATCTTGTCAAATTCCATGGGTGCGGGCTCTTTTTTATCGGTGAGCTTTATGATGTGGTAGCCGAACTGGGTCTTTACCGGGGCGCTTGCAATCTCGCCGACTTTGAGCTTCACAACAGCGTCTTCAAATTCCGGAACCATCTGGCCGAGGGCGAAATAGCCTACATCCCCGCCCCTTGTATTTGTAACATCTATTGAATGCACCTTTGCCAGCTCTTCAAAATCACCGCCGCTGTTAAGCCGGTCTACAACTTTTACTGCGTCCTTCAGGTCTGCGATGAGTATGTGGCTTGCCCTGTACATCTCGGGTGAGATGAACTCATCCTTGTTGGCATTATAATAATCTTCTATCTGGGTATCTGTAAGCACACTCTTGTCCTCTATCTCTTCTTTTATCAGCCTTGCTACGAGGATCCTTTTTTCCGCCTCCTGAAGCAGGCTCTTTACCTCAGGGTTTGAGCCAACACGCCGCTTCAGTGCCTCTTTATACAAAACCTCTTCAGTGATAAGATCGTCTAAAAGAAGGGCTTTGTTC
>CAYVIU010000036.1:0-7432 GCA_964451625.1 uncultured Planctomycetia bacterium
AGGTGAAGAAAGGCTTTGAGCCTTTGCCCGCAGGATTTAAGCACGTACCATTTAATGATATCGAAGCCTTGAAAATGGGTGTAACCGAAAAAACCGTTGCAGTCATGCTTGAGCCTATACAGGGTGAAGGCGGAATAAACGTGGCGGATAAAGAGTATATAAAGAAGGTAAGAGATCTCTGCGATGAAAAAGACCTTTTACTCATATTCGATGAAGTGCAGACAGGCATGGGCAGGACAGGCGAACTTTTCGCGTTTAAAAACTTCGGCATAGAGCCTGATATTATAACCCTTGCCAAGTCGTTAGGAAGTGGAGTGCCAATAGGCGCAGTACTTGCCAGGCAAAAGGTGGCAGATGTTTTGGGCCCGGGCACCCATGCATCCACATTCGGGGGGAGCCCGTTAGTATGTGCAGCAGCCCTTGCTACGATTGAAGCGATAGAAGAGGAAAAGCTCCTGGAGAATGCAAAGGAGATGGGCGCCTACATTGTAAAAAAATTGAATGATCTCAAAAAAGATTTTCCTGCAATCGTAGAAGAGATTAAAGGTATTGCACTTATGATAGGGCTAAAACTCAAGATAAACGGTGACGGCATCTATAAGAAGTGCCTTGAAAACGGGTTGCTTATAAACTGCACACAGCAGAATATATTGAGGATCATGCCGCCCCTGACAGTTAAAAAGTCAGACATAAATAAGGCAATCAAGATCTTAAGAAATACCATAAAGGAAACTTAAAACATGAAAAAGAACCTTATATCAATAATGGACCTGACGCAGGAAGAAATCACTGAAATCTTCAAGCTTACCAATAAGCTGAAAAGGGGGAGCTCTGCGTTTTCAGATCTACTTAAGAATAAGACGCTTGCGCTGATATTCCAGAAGCCGTCAAACAGGACCAGGGTCTCCTTTGTGGTAGGTATGGCACAGCTTGGCGGGAGTTCCATATACATGGGGCCTGATGAGCTGAAACTTGGAGTAAGGGAATCTGCCCACGATGTCGCAAAGGTGATGTCCAGGTACTTAGACGGCATGGTGGCAAGGACATTTGCGCATAAGGATCTGGCGGAGCTGGCAAAGAGCTCCGACGTACCGGTTATTAACGGCCTTACGGATTTGTTTCATCCGTGCCAGGGGCTTACAGATATATATACTATAAAGGAAAAGAAGAAGACGTT
The DNA here is from genome assembly GCA_964451625.1 of uncultured Planctomycetia bacterium. Classification (GTDB taxonomy): domain Bacteria; phylum Omnitrophota; class Gorgyraeia; order JABMRJ01; family CAYVIU01; genus CAYVIU01. The sequence goes on from CAYVIU010000036.1 coordinate 1,178, forward strand.
TAAAGGAATTAACTTGAGCTATGTCGGCGATGGAAACAATGTCTTAAACTCACTACTTTTAGGCTCAGTTAAGGTGGGTATGAATATATCCATTGCCACACCCAAAGGCTATGAGCCTAAAAAGGAAATCTTAGCCAAGGCAGGCATTGTTGCCAAAAAGACAGGCGCAAAGATTAAACTTACAAACGGCCCTGCCGAAGCCGTGAAACAGAGTGACTGTATTTATACAGATGTATGGGCAAGCATGGGCCAGGAGAAGGAACATAAAAAGAGGATCAAGGATTTTAAGGATTTCCAGGTCAATAAATCCTTAATCTCAAAGGCAAAGGCCGACTGCATCATAATGCACTGCCTGCCTGCGCACAGGGGAGAAGAGATTACAAGCGAAGTAATTGACGGTCCAAATTCAGTAGTATTTGACCAGGCTGAGAACAGGCTCCATGTCCAAAAGGCAATTTTAATTAAATTGATGGGAGAATAACATGAAAAAGGTCGTACTTGCATATTCGGGTGGTCTGGACACATCTGTTGCAGTGAGATGGCTTAAGGAGAGAGGCTTTAATGTCATCTGCTACATGGGTGACGTGGGCCAGGGCGCTGAAGTGAAAAGAGCAAAGAAAAAGGCCCTTAAGATAGGCGCATCAAAGGTTATAGTCGACAACCTTGTCAAAGAGTTTGCCTCAGACTTTATAGTGCCTGCCATTAAGGCAAATGCTGTTTATGAGAACGGCTACTTTCTTGCGACTGCCTTATCAAGGCCACTCCTGGCAAAGGGGTTGGTCAAGGCAGCCCAAAAGGAAAAGGCTGCATACGTGGCCCATGGCTGCACAGGCAAGGGCAATGACCAGGTGAGGTTTGAGGTAACAATTAAAGCGCTTGATCCAAAGCTAAAGATAATCGCACCTTTAAGGGAATGGGAATTCACCTCCAGGGAACAGGAGATGAGATATGCAAAGATAAAGAAGATCCCTGTTGACTCGACAAAAAAGAGCCCGTATTCACTGGACATCAATTTATGGGGGGCAAGCATTGAGTGCGGCATATTAGAGAAGCCATGGAATGAGCCGCCCAAAAATACATATTTTCTGACAAAGGACCCAACAAAGGCATCCAGGAAGGCAAAGCACATAACAATCTCTTTTGAGAAGGGCGTGCCGAAGAAGATAAATGGAAAGACAATCAACCTTGTGGATCTGATCAAGGGCCTAAATAAAATCGGCGGCGATTACGGCATCGGAAGATCAGACATGGTTGAAAATAGATTAGTCGGAATAAAATCCAGGGAGATATACGAGGCCCCTGCAGCAAAGATCCTGATTGCAGCACACAAGGCACTCGAGGCATTGGTCCTGGACAGAGAGCTTGCACATTTTAAGGCTGGCGTATCCTTAAAATACGCAGAGCTCACATATTACGGCTTGTGGTATACGCCTTTAAAAGAGGCGCTGGATAAGTTTATAAACCAGACACAGTTAAAACTTACAGGTACAGTGAAGATGAAGCTCTATGCAGGAGGCTGCATAGTCACAGGCAGAAAATCAAAGTTTTCTATGTATAAGGAAGAGATGGCTACATACAGTGCCAAGGATCAGTTTAATCACAAGCTTGCAAACGGCTTTATCGAAATCTGGAGCCTTCCTTACAGAAAGGATTAGGACATGGCCAAAAAATTATGGGACAGCAGATTCCAAAAAAAGCTTAATCCATTGGCAGAGGATTTTCTGAGGAGCATATCCTTTGATAAAAAACTCGCCGAAAGCGATATCAAAGGCAGCATTGCCCATGCCAGGATGCTGGGTAAGACCGGTATAATCAAAAAGACTGATGCCTCGAAGATTGTTAAGGGCTTGAACTCCATATTATCCGGCCTTAAGAGCGGAAGAACAAAACTCAGCTCAAAGGAAGAAGATATACATACTGCGATAACAAACCTGCTTTATAAAAGGATAGGCAAGGCCGCAGATAAACTGCACACAGCAAGATCAAGAAATGACCAGGTCATACTTGATGTAAGGCTGTATTGTAAAGATAAGCTTAATGAGGCCATTTCTCTGATAGAGAAGGTTCAGTCAAAGGTGCTCAAGTTTGCAAAAAAGAATGTAGGCGTTGTGATACCGGCCTACACGCATATGCAGCCGGCCCAGTGCATTTCCCTGGCGCATCACATGCTTGCGTATGTTGAAATGCTGGAAAGAGACAAGCAAAGGATCAAGAATGCGTATACAACCACTGATGAGATGCCCCTTGGCAGCTGTGCGTTGAGCGGTACGCACCTCAGGATTGACAGAAATTATGTAGCAAAGCTCCTGGGTTTCTCAAGGGTGAGCAAAAACAGCATTGACGCAGTAAGCGACAGAGATTTTATCATAGAAATACTCTCTGCGCTTGCAATACTTGATATGCATTTGTCGAGAATAAGTGAGGATTTTATACTCTGGTCAACAAAGGAATATGGTTTTATAGATATAGATGAATCTTTTTGCACCGGCTCAAGCATTATGCCGCACAAAAAGAATCCGGACGTGCTTGAATATATAAGGGGATACACGGGAAGAAGCTATGGCAATCTCATGGCGCTCCTTGTAACCATGAAAGGGCTACCCCTTACCTACAACAGGGACATGCAGCATGACAAAGAGGTGCTCTTTAATTCTATGGAGACCAGCATAAAGATGCTGGGGCTTTTCCCCGGGCTATTTGAAAACATAAAGGTTATTAAAAATAATATATCAAAGGCCATCTCAAAGGATATAGGCATATATTCAGTGGATATAGCAGAGGACCTTGTGGAAAACGAAGGTTTGTCATACAAAGAGGCGCATAAGCTTACAGGAAAGATTATGAAATCCGCCTATGCAGGGGGCGGGAAGCTGAATGAAAAGATGTTTCCCGGAAAATCCTTTACAAGGATAAAGAAAAAGACATTTACACCTGAGAAGTCAGTAAACTTAAAAACATCATTAGGCGGCACGGCAATGAAGCTTGTGAGTGCCGAGATAAAAAAGTGGGAGAATAAAATATAACATGAATGACTTTAGATACAGGAATAATATACTGCACTGCGAATCAGTAAAGGTAAGCGATGTGGCCAGGAGTGTCGGCACACCATTCTACCTTTACAGTCACAAGACACTTGTGGACCACTTTAACAAGATAAAGAGCGCGTTTCGCAGTGTCGATCCGTTGATTTGCTTTTCTGTGAAGGCAAACTCTAATCTTGCTGTATGTAAGTCCCTTGTAAACGAAGGCGCAGGCCTGGATATAGTAAGCGGAGGCGAGCTTTACAGGGCACTAAAGATAGGAGTGGATCATAGAAAAATAGTCTACGCAGGTGTCGGAAAGACCCGGAAAGAGCTGGAAGAAGCCATTAAGGCAAAGATACTCTTTTTCAATGTAGAGTCTATAGCAGAGCTTAATCTCCTGGATGAAGTAGCCGGCAGCCTACACACAAGGCCTTACGTCTCTTTAAGGCTCAATCCTGACGTTGCTGTAAAGACGCATCGCTATGTAGTGACAGGTAAGAGCGACAGTAAGTTTGGCCTTGATTTTGATTCTGCCCGCAGGATATTAGAAAGACGCGACGCATTCGGCAATCTCAATATAAACGGCATTCACGTGCACATAGGCTCTCAGATCACAAACTCACGTCCCTTTGTGCGCGCCTTAAGAAGAGTTGCATCGTTTATAAAGAGGAGTGGTATACCTATAGAGTACCTTAATATAGGCGGAGGCCTCGGCATTATTTATCGGAGAGAGCGTCCGCAGACAGCAAAGAGATTTGCGCGGGCAATACTGCCTATAATAAAAAAGCTCAATGTGAAGCTGATCTTAGAGCCGGGCCGCTTTATCGCGGGCCCAAGCGGGATTCTTGTAACAAAGGTTTTATACAAGAAGGAAAGCATAAGCAGAAAATTCGTAATAATTGACGCCGGAATGAATGACCTGGTGAGACCTTCTTTATATGAGGCATATCACACCATTCAGCCGGTTGCCAAGCTGCCTTCGCGCCGGGCGCCGCATACAACAGTTGATGTAGTCGGCCCTATCTGCGAAAGCGGAGATTTTCTGGCAAAGCACCGCCGCATCCAGATGGTCCAGGACGGCGACCTCCTGGCTGTAATGAGCGCAGGTGCATACGGGTTTACAATGTCGAGCAATTACAATTCCAGGCCCAGGGCGGCCGAGGTAATGGTTTTCGGCAACAAATTCCGTGTTGTAAAAGAAGCCGAAGATTATAGCGACCTGATAGACGGGGAGACAATACCCCGCGAACTAAGGTAAGGGAACAAGAATGGCAGATTTGACATTTACAAAGATGACGGCAAGCGGCAATGACTTTGTTGTCATAGACAACCGCAAAAAGATTCTGTCGAAGCTTAGCTTCGACACAAAAGATCTGGCTGTGGAGCTCTGCGAGAGAAGACAGTCTGTCGGGGCAGATGGGCTTTTATTAATAGAAGAGTCTAAGAAGGCTGACTTCAAAATGAGGATCTTTAATCCGGACGGGTCTGAAGTCTCCATGTGCGGAAACGGTTCAAGGTGCGTTGCACTCTATGCAGTGGAGAAGAGGATCTCAGGTAAAGAACTCAAAATCGAAACCGCTGCCGGTATCCTGAAAGCAGAAGTAATAGGCCTGGGCGTTAAGATTAAATTGACCGATCCAAAGGGGATAAAACCAGATTTTGATTTAAAACTCGGTGGAAAGAAAATAAAGGCCGGATCCATAAATACAGGCGTACCCCATGTTGTAATTATTGTGAAAAATGCAGATAAGGCAAATGTTGAAGGCCTGGGGGCAAAGATACGATATCACAAAAAATTCAAGCCCCAAGGAACAAATGTCGACTTTGTGGAGATTGTAGATTCAAAAAATATTAAAGTGAGGACCTATGAAAGGGGTGTTGAGGCCGAAACCCTTGCATGCGGCACAGGTGTGGCTGCCTCGGCGATTATTGCGGCCCTCACAAAGCACCTTGTACCTCACATAGACTGCCTCACAAAGAGTGGGGAGATATTGAGGGTGTATTTCGAGATAAACAAAAATAAAATAAAAAATGTGTATTTAGAAGGCGAAGCCAGGACATTGTACGAAGGGAGGCTTACTTATGTTTAAGGGTTCATTTGTTGCAATAGTAACGCCGTTTAAAAACGGAAAGATAGATGAGAAGAAGTTCCGTGAGCTTATAAAGTTTCATCTGGAAAACGGGACAGACGGCATAGTGCCGTGCGGGTGCACAGGCGAGGCCGCTACACTGCATCACTCTGAGCAAAAACACCTCATGGAAATCACCATGGACGCTGTCGGGGGAAAGGTCCCGGTTGTAACAGGCGCAGGCTCAAACAACACTGAAGAGGCCCTTGACCTGACGACACACGCCAAAAAGGTTGGCGCAAACGGGGCACTTTTGATTACCCCTTACTACAACAAGCCGACACCTGAAGGCCAGTACCGTCATTATGCAACCATTGCAAAAAAGGTTGATATACCCATAGTCCTATATAATGTGCCGGGAAGGACAGGCATATCAATTAAGCCTGAAACTGTTGCAAGGCTGAATAAGATTGATAACATAGTGGCAATAAAAGAGGCGAGCGGAAGCCTGGATCAGGTGAGCCAGATACTCTCGCTCTGTGATATAACAGTTTTGAGCGGGGACGACTCCCTGACACTTCCCATGATGAGCGTTGGCGGAAAGGGAGTAATCTCAGTAGCGGCGAACATCGTGCCGGCGAAGGTAGCGGCAATGGTAAAGCTCTTTCTTGCCGGGGACGTGGAGAAGGCAAGAGAGATTCATTATGAACTCATGCCGATCTTTAAGGCAATGTTTATTGAGACAAACCCTATTCCGGTAAAACAGTCGCTGGCACTTATGAAAAGAATAGATCCTGAATGGCGTATGCCTTTGTGCCCGCCGACACCGGAGACACTTGAAAAGCTGAAAGGCGTTTTAAAGACCAAGGGGCTTATATAATGGTAAAGATAGCTGTAAGCGGGGCCAACGGCAGGATGGGGAAGATGATCCTTGACCTGGCCAAGAAGGACCCTGATATTGAAATAACAGGCAGATTCGACAAAGACGATGATCATGAAAATCCTATTAAGTCATCTGAAGTCTTGATAGAGTTTACTTCTCCGGAGGCGACACTTGAGAACCTCAAGCTTGCCCTTAAGTGCGGGAAGGGTGTCGTAATCGGCACAACAGGGCTTAATGAAGATGAAATGAAGCAGATAGAAGATGCCTCAAAGAGGATCCC
>CAYVIU010000036.1:7442-11246 GCA_964451625.1 uncultured Planctomycetia bacterium
CGGCCTAAAGTAAAATTAAAGAACCAATAACTACTATGCACAAACAGGATCCCTATTGTCTTTTCACCGAATATGTCCATAGGGGTGAATCTTTTATTTAAGCTTGTAAAGGACACAGCAGGTGTGGTCGGGGCATCGTACAAAACCTCCATATCTGAAACACACCACGTCCACAAAAAGGATGCGCCCAGCGGCACTGCAAAAAAGCTGGCAGAGTATATTGTTGAGGGAGGTAAGCTTTCAAAAGAAGATATTAAGATAAAATCCAAAAGAGAGGGCGAGGTAACGGGAGACCATACAGTTACATTTGACGGCGCGGAAGAGACCCTGGAGCTCAGGCACAGCGCCAAGACGCGCGCAGTGTTTGCCAAGGGTGCGCTCCATGCCGCAAAGTTCCTCGTCGGGAAAAAGCCATCTCTTTACAACATGTTCGATGTATTGGGGTTAAGATGAAGATAGACATATCGCAGAGATTAAAGGCATTGCCGCCTTACCTTTTTGTCGAGATCGACAGAAAGAAAAAGGCCGCATTAAAAGAAGGTAGAGACATAATCGACCTCGGCATAGGGGATCCGGATCAGCCTACGCCCAAGTTTATCATTGATGGGCTTAGCGAGGCAGTATCTGACCCGTCTACGCACAGGTATGCCCTTGATGCAGGGCTTCCGGAACTAAAGACACGCGTGGCGCGCTGGTATAAGGAGAGATTTAATGTAAAGCTGAACCCTGATACAGAGATCCTGCCTCTTATAGGTTCAAAAGAGGGGATAGCGCACCTGCCCATGGCATTTGTAAATCCGGGAGACACAGTCCTGGCATCAAACCCTTCTTATCCGCCCTACAGGGGTGGGCCCATACTTGCAGGAGGAAAGGTCCATGATCTTCCTCTCTTGGAAGAAAATTCATTCGTGCCCGATTTGGGCGCTGTGCCGGCATCAACTGCTAAAAAGGCCAGGCTCATGTTTATAAATTATCCGAATAATCCTACTTCAGCCTGCGCTGAACCCGGATTTTTTAAGGACGTTGTCTCTTTTGCAGCAAAGAATAATATTATTATTGCCCATGACGCAGCCTATACAGAGATCGCCTATGATGGCTATCGGCCCGGGAGCTTTCTTAGCGCGCCTGGTGCAAAAGAAGTGGGTATAGAGTTTCATTCGCTTTCCAAGATCTACAATATGACAGGCTGGAGAATAGGCTTTGCATGCGGTAATGAATCTGTAATAAAGGGCCTTAGCAAGGTCAAGTCCAATATAGATTCAGGTGTATTTAATGCAATACAGCGCACAGCCATTACAGCACTAGACGGACCAAAGGAATTTCTGGAAGAGCTGATCGCGCTTTATAAAGAAAGGCGCGACACACTTGTAGGCGGCCTCACCTCAATAGGCTTGAAGACATTTAAGCCAAAGGCGACTTTTTATGTCTGGATAAAGGTGCCAAAGGGGTATAACTCCACATCTTTTGCCGGAACCTTACTCGAGAAGTCTGACATTGTGGCAACCCCAGGTGTCGGATTCGGCAAGTACGGCGTAGGCTTTGTAAGAATGGCCCTTACTGTGCCAGTAGAGAGGCTTAAAGAAGCCGTTTCCCGGCTTAAAAAGGCCCTTTAATATAAAATGGAAGTAGCTTTCCTCGGAATAGGTTCCAATCTCGGAGATCGATCCAAAAACATGACCTCAGCCATAGAGTATCTTAAAGATACGCCTCTGACAACGGTTGAGAAGGTCTCCTCCATTTATGAAACCGACCCTGTCGGAGAAGTGAACCAGGGAAAATTCTTAAATGGTGTAATAAAGATCAGGACCGGCCTTTCACCGAGGGCGCTGCTTACAAGGCTTAAGGATATTGAAAAGGAACTGGGCAGGGTAGAGACAAAAAGATTTGGCCCGCGTACAATAGATTTAGACATTCTCATATACGGCGACCTGGAAATCGACGGAGAGGATCTTACAATCCCGCATCCAAGGATGGAGGAGCGGGAATTTGTCATGCAGGGGCTGAACGAGATAAGATGAAGACATTTCGTGATATCAAAAAGACAACTCAATATATAAAGGCCTTGAAGAAAAAGGGCAAGACCATAGGCCTTGTCCCGACTATGGGATATCTCCATGAAGGCCACCTTAGCCTTATACGCCGGTCAAGGAAAGACAATGACATTTCAGTCATAAGTATTTTCGTGAACCCGACACAGTTTGGCCCGGGCGAAGACTTTAAAAAATATCCCAGGAACTTTAAACGCGATGAGAGGCTTGCTCAAGAGGCAGGGGTGGATATTATCTTTTATCCAGCTGCCAGGGCCATGTACCCTGAAGGATATAAGACTTCAATAAATGTAGGAGCTTTAGGAAAACGACTCTGCGGTGCATCCAGGCCAGGCCATTTCCAGGGTGTCGCAACTGTAGTGGCAAAACTCTTTAATATAGTAGAGCCTGATACAGCATATTTTGGCCAGAAGGACGCACAGCAGGCAATTATTATAAAGAAATTAACAGAAGACCTTGATATGCCCGTAAAGGTAAAGGTAATGCCTATAGTGAGGGAGCCGGACGGCCTTGCCATGAGTTCAAGGAATACCTATTTATCCAATAAAGAAAGGGCGGAGGCATTAATTTTAAATAAGGCTTTGAAAAAGGCCGGAGTTATGATAAAATCAGGTGAAAAAAATGCATCAAAAGTAAAGAAAGAGATGCGTAGTATGATAAATTCGAAAAAACAAGCAAAGATAGACTATGTGTCTGTAGTAGATTCCGGAAACCTCCAGGAGTTGAAAACCATAAAGAAAGGAGCATTAATCGCATTGGCCGTAAAGATAGGGAAGACACGGCTTATCGATAACACAATAATAAAATGAGCATAAAGGTATTAGTCCAGAAATGTACCGGCTGTAAACTCTGTATAAAGGCCTGCCCGTTTGGCGCAATTGAGGTGCGCGACAAAAAGGCCGTCATAGATATGCACAAATGCAACCTCTGCGGTGCATGCGTCCCTGTGTGTAAATTCGAAGCGATAGAGATAAAGAAAGAGACAAAGAAAGTCGACCTCAGTAAATATAAAGATGTATGGGTATTCTGCGAACAGAGGCACGGCAAAGTCCAGTCGATTTCCTGGGAGCTCCTTGGTGAAGGACGAAAGCTGGCGGATGCATTAGGGGTAAAGCTATGCGGAGTGCTTCTCGGAGAAGGAATTGAAAAGAAGGCACAGGACATTATCCATCGCGGCGCAGATAAAGTGTACATTATCGATAATCCAAAACTTAAAGACTACCAGAGCGAGCCATACACACATGCACTGGTTGAATTAATAAAAGAATACAACCCTGAAATCCTCCTCTGCGGCGCAACCACACTCGGCAGGAGTCTTATAGCCAGGGTTGCCATTAAAATAAACGCAGGCCTGACAGCAGACTGCACAGGCCTTGATATAGACAAAAAAGAAAGGCTCCTTCTCCAAACGCGTCCTGCATTCGGCGGAAACATCATGGCCACCATTATAAGCCCGAGCCACCGGCCTCAGATGGCCACTGTAAGGCACAAGGTGATGAAAGAGGCAGAGGTTGACACATCACGCAAGGGCGAGGTCATAAAAAAGAACTTAGATGATAAGCTCCTCCACTCACGGGTGAAATTGATAGATTTTGTCGAAGAGATAGAATCCACCGTAAATCTCGCAGAAGCCGACATTATCGTATCCGGAGGCCGCGGGATAGGAGGCCCTGAGCACTTTAAGATCATAAGGGAACTCGCCGAAACCATAGGCGGCGCAGTAGGCGCATCACGCGCAGCAGTTGACTCTGACTGG
>CAYVIU010000036.1:11256-11604 GCA_964451625.1 uncultured Planctomycetia bacterium
CTATTCACACCAGGTAGGCCAGACAGGAAAGACCGTATGCCCCAAGATATACTTTGCATGCGGCATAAGCGGCCAGATCCAGCACTTAATAGGCATGCAGTCCTCAGACATAATAGTAGCCATAAACAAAGACCCGGATGCCCCTATATTTAAAATAGCCACCTACGGCATAGTAGGGGACCTCTTTGAAATAGTCCCGGCCCTCACAAAACACTTCAGGCAAACCCTCAAGAAGTAATACCCCTGTCATTGCGAGGAGGCCCAAAGGGCCGACGAAGCAATCTCGCCGAGATCCCTCAGGCACTTTGTGCCTTCAGGATAAAATTCGGCCATATGATTTATGTCGCT
>CAYVIU010000037.1:0-11365 GCA_964451625.1 uncultured Planctomycetia bacterium
GATGTGGAATGCCGGTTTTTTCTGAGGCCTGTTTCGGTGTATGTGGTCCTTCATTATCGAGTAGCTCCTTAAGTCTTTTGCGGTCCTTCTTCCTTTGTTCAGAAGTTCTTATTTTAACTTCTATCGCCTTTCTATTTGGATGGTCTCTGAATTCAGGAATGCGGCCAAAGTCATTTACTACAAGATGAACTGGAATACCTGTCTTTTCTGAAGCAGTTTTTGCATCAATGGGTCCCTTAGCGAGTAATGTTCTTAACTTCCTGCGGTCTTCTTCTAATTGCTGAGCCGACCTTCGTGATAACTTATCTCTTTTCCCCTCTTCTACAGGGGAGGTGCGGGTATCTCTATCCTTTTCCTGCTTATTTTCTTTTTCGCTTTCTTCAATAAGTTCCCAGCGTGAGTATGCCACAAAAAAGCCTTCGGCCATGTTGGTTAGGTTTTTCGAGCTGATAGGCCTGAAGGTCAGGATGGCGAGAATATTAAAGGCTTTTTCCCATAATGCCATATCCTGCCATTCTTTTGTACTTGGGGACGGGGCAGAATCTGAATTCTGGGGTGTCCCAGGGTTGATCTCTGGGGTGTCCCCGGCTGATTTCTCCTTTTCTCTTCGACCTGGCATATTTTTTATCGGCCGCCACATTATTCTAAAATAACCTCCCACTATTACAAAGAAAGCAGCATTAAAACCTATAGCCAAAATAATATCGCCGGGTGATACTCCTCCTAAATAATCCCATACTCCATGCCAAAGCACCATATCGATGAAATTCAAGATAACACCACAGAAAAAGAATGAAAACCCAACTACAGTTAATGGTCTTATTATGTTTTTTCCTTTCAGATCGTTCATATCAGCTATTAATGAAAAATAGAAACATATCACCATCGGGAGCAATAATTTAGTATCGGCTAAGCCGATTTTAGGTATTGTCGTAAAATGTATTGAGGCTAAGGGGGGATAGTCTGGTCTTGGGTCACCCTTGAGAAAATACAAAATATCTTTAGAGTCAAATTTCTCTGCGTAATATTGCTTGGCCTGGCTCAACAGATCTCCTGAGTCTGCGACAACCCATATTTCATCAGCTGAGCTTATGATATGGCATACTATTAAATAGTTAATACCTAGCAATATTGGGGTTGTTATGGCTAAATAGATAAGGAACTTTTTGACATCCTTTAGTGTTTTACGAATGGCGTCTTTTGTTGGGAGAAATCTGACCTTTATTTCTGGTGACTCAGGTGTTGCATTTTCTTCGGGCTTATTATCTTTTACAGGGGATGTGTGGATTTTGGGTACGTCTTCGACTTCTTTTATTGGTAGGTTCGGGGGACCGATTTCTTCGGGAAGTGGTAACGCGCCCTCTACGGCCATCATGCCTGTGCGGGTTTCTACTGCAGGAGAGGCACGGAGGAAGTCCATCGCCTCTTTGGCTAAGGCAACGTCTTGTAGTAGCGTTGTAGACACAAAGGCCACCAGGACAACTATAGAAGTTATTCTTATAAGCCGATTATATTGTCTTGATTTAAGTGGTGTATATATCATAATTAGTATATGGGGTTCTTGTGAATAAATCTTATAAGTATACCATATAATTATGATAATGCAAGGCAAAATAACTGGCTATTTTATACTTAACGTGGCTTTAGCTGTCGAAGCTTAGCTTCGACATATTTATTCTATGCTTTTGGGGCTTGACAAAATGGGATTTTGTGGTATACTTGTTTATAGAATCTAAACAATATTGTTTAGATTCTATAAACAGATAAGGGGGTTATTTTGGAACAGAATATTGCTATAGATCAGTCTTTCAAGCTAAACATTGATGCTGAACAGATAGTAAGGGAATGGTGGGAAGTGATTATTTTACAGAAACTTTATGCCTCACCATTGGGGAGTAATCTTGTTTTTAGAGGCGGAACCGCGTTGAGGCTTGCTTATAACTCTCCGCGATTTTCTCAGGATTTAGACTTTTCGAGCCTTAAACCTATAGATTTCAAACTATTTGAGGAACTGATAAGAGATATCGAGTCCAGGTATCCAGAACTTACTATTAAGGATCTCGCACCTAAATATTATACGTATTTAGCGGTATTCAAAATAAAAGAATCTTGGAGACAACGTCCTTTTTCATTAAAAATTGAGTTGTCCAAGCGCATTTCAGATTATAGGAAAGGTAAGGATTATAATGATGCGATGCTTAAAAGCCCCGTAATCAACATTGAAATAGTCGGTACTGTAGCAACGCTGAACCGGATAATAGAGGAAAAAAAAGAAGCTTTAAAGACGCGCAGGCTTCCAAGAGATGTGTTTGATTTATGGTATTTAGGACAAAAATTAAATATAGATTTAGACTATGGTAAAGGGACTATTCCGCAGCAAGAGCTAAGGCAGGATTTGCGGAAATTTCTTCCCAAAAATTTCTATACGATCATAGATCAACTATAAAAAATAATATGGCGAGCAAATTAAATATTCTAAAAAAACTAAAGGAGCTGAAAAAGACATACTTTACTGTTAACGAGCTTTCAAGAATTTTGGGCATAAAAAGACCGTCTATTGACACGATACTTAGCAGATTGGTGAAGGCGGGGGTCTTGCAAAGAGCAGGACGGGGCATTTATATCGTCCTGGGTTCGCCTATAGAATTAGATAAAATGGCAACTCAGATTTTTAGACCCTGCTATATATCTTTTGAGACAGCCCTTTCGCGATACGGTATAATAGATCAAATTCCTTATTCTGTTACTCTGGCAAGCTCAAAAGGCACTAAAAAAATTACTTTGTGTGGGAGGTCTATTGAAATTAGCAAAATCAAAAAATCGCTCTTTTTTGGCTATGTGATGGAGGGGGGAGTTTTAATAGCGACGCCGGAAAAGGCGCTTCTGGATATGCTGTACATGGTCTCTCTGGGCAAAAGCTTTTTTGATCTTTCAGAGCTCGATTTAAAGGATATCTCGAAGAAGAAGATCCTCGAACTATCTAAAAAATATCCAAAGGCAACACAGAGGCTCTTGAAGCGTTTACTGCGCAAGTATCGTAAGTAAGTACCGAGGCTGAGCCTCGATATATTTAGGTGAGTTGTCGGAGTGTTGGGAGGGAGGATTGGGCACCGATGCGGGTGGTGGTGATAGAGGCGGTTTTTATGGCGAATCTCACTGCCTGGTCTATGGACTTGCCTTCGTAGAGGCTGGCGGCAAGCGAGGCGTTGAAGCTGTCGCCGGCACAGGTGGTATCAACCGGTTTTACCTTTTTGGCCTTAAATGAACGGAATCCTGTCTTATCGATAACCGATACACCTCTTTTCCCGCGGGTAATTACTACGCATCCTACACCTTTCCTGAGCAGAATCTCGCCCTGTTTTTTTATAACTTTGTCAGTCCTGCCTTTTATGCCTGTTAGGACCTCGGCCTCGACCTCATTCGGGGTAAGGATGTCGACTTTTGACAGGGTTTTTGTGTCTAAACAAAATCTGCATGGGGCAGGGTTTAGGATTATGATGGGATTGCTGCTGAGATTGGCCGAATCCAGAGGATTCGGCACTTCCTCGGGCCTATGCCCTCGGTCGCTTAGTTGTGTTTTTGGGCCTCCTCGCAATGACAAGCTAATGACCTTTTTGACAACATTGATGGGGATTTCGAGTTGGAGGAGGATGATTTTGGAGCGCTGGATCAGTTTTTTTGCTCTTACGATGTGTTTTGTTGTGAGTTTGTGGTTTGAGCCGGGGCTTACGATGATGAGATTCCTGCCGTTTTTATCTACTATGATAAACGCAAGGCCTGATTTGTGTAATTTATCTCTTGATATGTATTTTGTGTTTACTCTTAGTGCCTTCAGGTTGGCTACGCACTTATCTCCTAAGAGGTCCTTGCCTATATTCCCGACAAAGGAGACCGGTTTTTTAAGTTTTGCAATCTGGGCTGCCTGATTTGCTCCTTTTCCGCCAAAGTCCATGAAAATATCGGCTCCCGAGAGTGGCTCACCCGTTTTTGGGAGCCGATCCACCTTGATTGTAAAGTCTATATTGGAACTGCCGATAACAGTTATCATTGGCCGACTTCTATTTTTGTCTCACCCTTTTTTATGAGGCCCATTTTTTCACGGGCGACCTTTTCGATGTAGATGATATCGTTTTCAAGGCGTTCTTTTTCAGAGGTTAGTTGCTCAACAGAGTCCTGGAGGTCTGTAATCCTTTTTTCAAGGCGGGAGTTTTCAGCTATGAGGTCCTGGAGCTTACTATATCCAGGGAGAAATATAGCCGAAAGCACTATCAAGGCTAATATTATAAGAATTAATTTTTTCTTGTCTATTATTTTTTTCCTGGCCATACACTTGATCCGTATACAGCGGATTTTCCGAGCTCTTCTTCGATCCTTAAGAGCTCATTGTACTTTGCGATGCGGTCTGTCCTGCAGACAGAGCCTGTTTTGATCTGTCCCACGCCTGTTGCCACTGCAAGATGTGAGATTGTGGCATCTTCTGTCTCGCCTGAGCGGTGGGATATGACAGCAGTGTAGTTATTCTTCCTGGCAAGGTCAATAGCATCGATTGTTTCGGTTAAGGTGCCGATCTGGTTTACTTTTATGAGAATTGAATTGGCGACCTTTTTGTCTATGCCCATTTTAAGGCGTTTTGTATTTGTTACAAAGAGGTCATCTCCGACGATCTGGACCTTATTGCCCAGTTTTTCGGTCATGGCCTTCCAGCCATCCCAGTCATCTTCTGCAAGGCCGTCTTCTATTGAGACAATGGGGTATTTGTCTACCCATTCCGAATAGAACTCAATCATCTGGCCTGAATCTTTTTGGGGCTGTTTTTCTGCATTAAGGACATACTTGTCATTTTTATAGAATGAGCTTGATGCAGGGTCAAGTGCTATAAATATGTCTTTTCCTGCCTTGTAATCGGACTTTTCTATTGCCTCAAGGATTACATCAATTGCTTCTTTGTTTGATTTCAGGTCCGGTGCAAAACCACCCTCGTCACCTACGGAAGTGGATAGATTCTTTGCCTTTAAGATCTTCTTCAGATTGTGGAATATCTCAGAGCCCATACGGAGCGCCTCTTTAAAGCTCGGCGCGCCTATAGGCATAACCATAAACTCCTGTAAATCCACGTTATTATCGGCATGGGAGCCGCCGTTTAAGATGTTCATCATCGGGACAGGGAGTATCTTTGCCTTTGGCCCGCCTAAATATTTAAATAGGCTTATGCCTTTTTCCACTGCTGCTGCCTTGGCTGTTGCCAAAGACGCCCCTAATATGGCATTTGCGCCTAACTTGGCCTTGTTTTCAGTGGCATCAAGGTCTATCAAGAGCTTATCTATTTTTTTCTGATCAAACGGGTCTTTACCCTTGAGTTCTTTTGCAATTGTGTTGTTTACATTGCCTACTGCCTTTGCTACACCCTTGCCGAGGTATCTCGATTTATCACCATCGCGGAGTTCCATGGCTTCATGCTCTCCCGTTGATGCACCGCTTGGCACTGCTGCACGGCCCAGGGAACCTGAATCAAGTATTACATCTACCTCTACTGTGGGGTTGCCCCGGGAGTCGAGGATCTCCCTTCCTTTAATAGTTTTTATCTTACTCATTGATTGTCACCTTATTCCCTTCTACTTTTATTTTGCCTTCTACAAATAGTTTTACTGCCTTTGGGTAAATTATGTATTCCTGTTCGTGTATTCTTTTGTGAAGCGTCTCTTCTGTATCATCTTTTTTGACCGGGACTTCCGATTGCAGTATTATAGGGCCGTGGTCGAGTTTTTCGTCGACGAAATGGACTGTGGCACCTGATTTTTTCGCTCCTGCCTTGAGCGCATCCCTTACCCCGTGTGTGCCCTTAAAAAGAGGTAAGAGTGCGGGGTGGATATTCATGATCTTATTTTTGTATTGGCTTACGAAATATCCGCTTACAAGGCGCATAAAGCCTGCCAAGATTATGAGACTTATATTTTTTTCTTTCAGCTTTTTTATGATTGCCTTGTCGTAGTCTTCTCTTGAGCTGAAACCCTTTGGGCTCAGGACAAATGTTTCGATGCCGGCTTTTTTCGCCCTTTCCAGGGCAAAGGCATCGGGTTTATCGCTTACTAAAAGTGCTATTTTGGCAGGGATGTAGCCGTCTTTAACCCTGTCTATCAGGGCCTGCAGGTTTGTACCGCTTCCTGATGCAAATACAGCTATGTTCATAGTCTTACCTCGACACAGAGATTATAGCACAAGTGCCTCATAAATTCAAAAGTGCATTGAGGAGATAAATTCTCTCTGAAAATCCTTATCCTCAGCCAAAGATACATGCTCGGTTTTGGCTAAGATGTCCTTTATGTCAGTTTCCAGCGCAGGGTTCATGAGGAGTTTTTCTACGCCGCGCAATGCGCCGTCTTCTAAAAACTCTATTTTTTCTGTTCCCACATCTTCAGGGACAAGGCCTAATAATTTTACATTTTCTTTATTAATATAATTGCCGAATGTCCCTGTGATATAGGCCCTGGATATATCCTTATCCATTTTTGATTTTAAAAATTTTGTCCCTACCGAGAAAGCAGACTTCGCAAGCTGGACTTCCCTTATATCACGTTGAGTTATGGTTATTTTTTTATGAACTATGAATTTTTGATTTTTTAGGGTTCCTGTTTTTTCAATCTCGCCTCTTTTTAGTAATATGCTCACCAGGTCTATGAGGCCGCTGCCTGATATGCCTTTTGGGGCCAGGCCGCCTATGACACCGAAGGCCAGCTGGCCGTCTACCTCTCTTGCGCTTTCTATTGCACCGTCAACAGGCCTCATGCCGCAGGTTATATGCCAGCCTTCGAATGCAGGGCCTGCTGCAGTGGAGGTAACAAAGATTTTTTCGCGGGAACCGAGAATGATTTCACCGTTTGTACCTATGTCCATGGCAAGGATGGTTTCTTCACTCTTGTATAAAGACGTTGCCAGCATGACTGAGACTGCATCAGAGCCTATAAAGCCGGCTATATTAGGCAGCATTATAAACTTTGCAGCCGGGACCCTCTTTATGCCCATACCAGAGGCGTCTTTTTCCTGTTTTTCTGTCTTATGCGGCCTGTATGGCGGTGTCAGGAATGAATCGATGGGTATGGAAAAAAGAAAGTGGTACATTACTGCATTCCCGACGGCAATTATGGAGCTGATTGAGTCCGGCACTACACCTGAATTTTTGAGGAGGTTTGCTATTATAAAGTTTATAGAAGAGGTTATACTCTTTGAGAGCCTTTTAAGGCCGCCCGCTTTGCGCCGGGCGTAATTTAAGCGTGTAACAAGGTCATGGCCGTATGAGATTTGGCTGTTCAGGGATGAAAATCTTCTTAAGACCAGTTTTTTTTCTAAATCTACTAAAGATCCTGAAACAGTGGTTGTACCAATGTCGAGTGCGATACCGTAAGGCACTTCTTTACCTCTATAAAATCTCTTTTATTACGTCTTCGTATGAGCGTTTGGGGTTCGCTCCGACAACCCTCTTGTATTCTTTGCCGTTTTTGAAAAACATGACGGTGGGAATATTCATGACACCCATGTTTGTGGCTATTGCCGGGCTTGAATCTATGTCAATCTTGGCTATCTTTATCTTTCCATTGTAGTCCTGGGCGAGTTCTTCGATTGCAGGTGCGATCATCTTGCACGGGGCGCACCACTCTGCCCAAAAATCTACCACTGCGGGTATGTTTGATTTTAAGATTTCCTGTTCGAAGTTTTCATCTGTTACGTATACTACTTTTGACATAATACTTGCTTGCTCCTTTCATTTTACTTCTTTACTATCACCTTTGTGGGGCATTTTGACATTATCTTGTCCCATTCTACACTTTTTGTCTTCGCAATATTATAATCCACTCCCGCAAGATTGTTTTCCATCTTAAAAACTCCGTCGGAGAGTTTTTGGCATATGCCGCATGCAATACAGCCTTTGGAACAGGCCTTTTTTACAGCCTGGCTCTTATCGCGTGAGCTGCAGGCAACATAGATAAGGGCTTTTTCGTGAATTTCAATTGAAAAAAGCACTCTAGGACAGATCTCTACGCATTTTCCACATGCAGTGCATTTGGTATAATTGACTATGGGTAATCCTTTAACCATAGTAATGGCGCTAAATGGGCAGATATCACTACAATCTCCATAGCCCAGGCATCCATAGGAGCATTTTATTACTCCTTTTAGGAGATTGGCGGCCTTGCAGGTCTTGATGCCGTTGTAATCTGCGTCTTTTGTTCTTTCGTTTTCGTTGGCGTTGCAGTGGAGAATGGCTGTTTTTCTGATTGTTTCTTTTTTCTTACGGCCTAATAGCCAGGCCAGCTCTTCAGTAGTTTCAGCACCCCCGGCAAGGCATCCGTTTACAGGAGCTTTGCCTTTAACAATGGCTATGGCAAATGCCTGGCATCCTGCGTAGCCGCATGCACCGCAGTTCAGGCCCGGCAATGCCTCTTCCGCAGCTTTAACCCTGGAGTCTTCTTCCACTTTAAGGGTCTTGTTTGCCAGGGCAAGTATTGTGGCAAAGAATATGCCTAATCCTGTGGTACTTATAATTGAGAGTAATATTATATTTTCCATTTTACTTATGATATGAGGCCGCCGAAGCCCATGAAGGCAAGGGCCAGGAGGCCTGCTATTACAAGCGTTATTGCCGCCCCTTTTACTGATTCGGGCAGCTCTGCGAACTCAAGTTCTTCGCGTATGCCTGCCATTATTACCAAAGCAAGTGTAAAGCCCACACCTGCGCCAAAGCCGAATACAACTGATTCCAGGAATTCGTAGTTTCTTAAGGAGGCGAAGAGGGCCAGGCCTAAGATTGCGCAGTTTGTAGTAATAAGGGGCAGGTATATCCCCAGCGCTCGGAAAAGCGCAGGTGATGTTTTCTTAATAAACATCTCAACAATTTGTACAAGGCTTGCGATTACCAGAATAAAGAGGACATATTCCAAAAATGGCAGGCCGAACTTTATTAATATAAAGTGATTGATGAGCCATGTTACAAGTGCGGCCAGGGTCATGACAAAGGTTGTGGCAAGGCCCATGCCAATCGCACTCTCTATTTTTTTGGAGACGCCTATAAAGGGGCAGATCCCCAAAAAGTATGTGAGCACGAAGTTGTTTGTGATGGCCGCGGCTATAAAAAGAAGTGATAGGTTCATTTTTTAGTTTTCGAGTTTATTATGTTAAATACTGCTATCAAAAGTCCGAGTGTGATGAATGCACCTGCCGGGAGTATCATGACAATCCACTGTTGGTACCCCGGCCATAAGATGTTTTGCCCAAAGATAGAGCCTACTCCTATAAGTTCCCGTATTGAGCCGAGTATTACCAGCGCCAATGTGAAGCCGCACCCCATGCCGAGTGCATCAAAGATTGCCCTGCCCGGTGTGTGCTTGGATGCGAATGCCTCTGCGCGCCCCAGGATAATGCAGTTTACAACTATGAGGGGCACGTATGGGCCTAATGCCTTGCTTATCGTCGGAAAACCTGCCTTCAGAACATAATCGGTGATTGTAACAAATGTTGCGATTATAATGGTGAAGGCGGCGATCCTGACCTGGTTAGGGATGTGCTTTCTGAAAACCGAGACCATGAGGCTTGAAGATGTAAGGACAAATATCACAGCAAGGCCCATTGATAGGCCAAATATGGACTTAGTGGTAACCGCCAGTGTCGGGCACATGCCCAAAAGCAGGACAAACACCGGGTTTTCCTTCCATAAGCCTTTTATGTAATCACGAACCAGTTGCTTCATTTGTTTACGATTGCCTTAACTTTTTCTATTTTTGTATTTATAATGTTTACCACACTCTTTGATGAGATTGTGGCAGCGGTTATGGCCTGGACCTTGTATTCTCCTGTCGTTTTTTCCTTAACGCATATAATTTTAGGGGATGTTTTTAGATTGATGAATTGTTTCCTGAAATCTTCTCCTGCGATCTCTCCTCCAAGGCCCGGGGTTTCGGTGGATTCCAGGATTTCCATGCCGGTAAGGGTCATTAAATCCTTTTTCAGGCCTGTCATAAGCTTGATATTGCCCTGGTAGCCGTTTCCCTCTGCTGTAAAGGCATAGCCCAGGAGAATATTTTTATCATAAACCCGGTAGATTTCTTCTTTTTCATCGAGTATTTCGTATCTTGTGCCGTCGGGAAATACCTTAAATATGGCCTGTTCCAGTTCTTTCTTCTGATTATCTTCTATCCGCGGGAGGGCATATTTATATACAAGTGCTAAAGACGCCCCTGAGACCAATCCTACAATCGCAAGGACCAAAACCATTTTTAAGGATTGTTTCATGTCCCGAATCTCCTTGGTTTGGTGAATCTGTTTATGAGAGGGGTGATGCCGTTCATTAAGAGTATTGCGTACATGACTCCTTCAGGCAGGCCGCTCCAGAGGCGTATGACAATTGTAAACACACCGCAGCCGATCCCGAATATCCATCTGCCCTTTTTCGTAATAGGGCTTGTCACAGGGTCGGTTGCCATAAAAATGGCCCCTAAAAGAAGGCCTCCTGCAAGGATATGAAACAACACTGTAGGGTTTGCAGGATCAATAATGTGCATGATACCGCCAAGTACGGCCGTGGTTAATACATAGCTTAACGGTATTCTCCAGTCAGCATATTTTCTTATAATGAGGTATGCCCCGCCTACGATTAAGGCAAGGGCCGAGGTCTCGCCAAGGGAGCCGGCAATGTTTCCCAGGAATAGGTCCATTGTGCCTGTTCCGATACCTCCAAACTTCATCAGTCCGAGAGGGGTTGCCCTTGTTGCCGCATCTATTGTTTGTGGATTGACCCAGCTTGTAAGATGGGCGGGGAAGGCCGCCATTAAAAATGCCCTTCCTATTAAAGCAGGGTTAAAGATATTGTAGCCCAGGCCTCCGAAGATCTCTTTTCCGAGTCCTATTGAGATTACGCTTCCTACAATTGCTATCCATATGGGTAATTTCGGAGGCAGGACCATTGCAAGGAGAAGACCTGTTACGACCGCACTTCCGTCGGAGATGGTGATATTTTTACCCCTTAGTTTGCGGATTACGGCCTCGGTTGCGGCACAGCTTATAATACACACAATCATGAGTGTGGCTGCGGCAGCTTTAAAGAAGTAGAGGCTTGCCAGCACTGCAGGTATCAAGGCAACGATTACTCCCCACATGACTTTTGAAGTGGTGAACTCGCTTAATATATGAGGGGATGTGGAGATTTTAAGATTTTTCATTTTTTTGCCTCTTTAATTTTAAAAATTCGGCTTTACCCAGCTTTATCCACTGTATTAAAGGAATCTTTGAAGGGCATTCGTAGGCGCAGCATCCGCATTCTATGCAGTCTGTAATATTGTACTGGGAAAGTGCATCAAACTCTCCCTTTTTCGCAAGA
>CAYVIU010000038.1:0-3633 GCA_964451625.1 uncultured Planctomycetia bacterium
AGCCTGCTGATAAACACGGACTGCTATATTTTCACCATGAAATACGGTCGCTGTCGCCAACAGTCTTTCCTGTTCAGGTTCAGCAAGGGTTGCCTGAGCGGCTGAGGTACGTAGTGATAATCTACGAATCTCGGCCAGGGTACTTTCAGGGACAGGGATCTGAGCCATAATACTCATTAACTCGGGTCCGCGGCCAAGGCGGTTTGCACGGTACCATAAGTGTAAAAATGCGTCTCCCATTACAATCATTAGTGGTCCCTGTATAAGTCTAACTAATTCTCCCCGGGCCTGTTCAGGCAGTCTTTGCCTTAAAACGGTCTGAACATCCTTATCACCAAATTCTGCTGCTACAATAGAGCTGCTTTTTGCATCTTCAAACGAGCCCACTCTTCTTAACTGCGAGCCTGCGGTGAGGCTCGGGTTTATTTCGTCCCAGATCCTGTTGGCATAAGACTCTTTGAGTTCCTTCTTATAGGTCTTGTCATTTGTGGCGAGGCTTGCCTTGGGCGCTATGACTACGTATGAGATGCCTTTTTGTTTGAATAGCTGTGTGAGGTTTTGTGTGTGGAAACCGCCTGCTATGAGGCATGAGAAGTTTTCCTTCTCTCTTTCCATCTTTTTAATGGAGTTTTCCACGAATGCCTTGTCTCTGTCTATGGCTGCGTTGTAAAAGCTTTCCAGCGTAGGTATGTTGTCATCTATTAAGGCTACGTCATCCGGCACAGGGGTGGAAAGTTCAAATTTTGCTGAGCGGATCCTTAAAAACTTAAGCCAGTCCTTTGCATAAAAATCATCTTTGTTTGTCTTGAAATACGCAAAGTCCTGGGGTATAAGCTTTAGCTGCATGAATTTTTCCAATATGCCGACATTCTTGGAAATCTGCGCAAGGGTCTTTTCATCATTGTTGCGGCATAGTGCAACTGTTATCTGATCTTCAAGCTCATTTATATCCTCAAAGAGCTTGCTTATATCAAGGTTGGCGTATTCATTTATGTATTCGACATACTGGGTAAGGTTTTCATAATCACGAAGTGCGATCTTTGAACTCTTCGCAATATCTATCAGGTAGTTATAGAATTCGTTCTGGCCAATCTTCCCTTCTTTAAAGTCTGTGCCTTTTACATACAGCATTTCAACTGCGGCCCTGTCAGAGCCGGAGTCTGTAATGCTTTCTATAAGGTCGTCTCTTTCAACCTCAACCTTGCCGAAGTTGATCTTTTCTTCAAGATCAATAAGGCCCATTATGGCACGGTAGTGTTTGAATGCTTTAAGCTTGATATCGTGGTCACGGGCTGTCCTTTTGAGATATACAAGATATTCTGTAAATCCGAGTTGTTCATTATGGTATGCGGTGAGTTTTTTATCAAAGTTCTTGAGCGCGCGGTTATACATGTTGCGCTTAAGATTATCCGAAATACTCTTGAGCCTCTTTACAAGCAGGAGGCCGTCTTCAGCAAAGACCTGGGCCTTTGTAAAGGCTTCCATGTTGCGTTCATAAAGTATGCGGTCTTCTGCGCCCTGAAAAGCCAATGGGTAGTCAGTGGCTATGTTTACGTATGCCTCGCCTGTTATGACACCCTCTTTAAGGAGCTTTTCGGCCTTTTCCTTGCGCTCTTTAAGTGAATGCCACATCCTGAGGTATGAGAAGTCCCTGTCAGTGATGCCGCCTTCGATCATTACGACCCTGAGGCCGTAGCTTTCTATCAGCGAAATGAGTATATTGGCAAGGTTCTTCTGGCCTTCATAGTTGGAGTGGATATCCTGGACCTGGATGATGAGCTTGTCGGATCCGCCTTTGAAGGTCTCTTTGATGCTTCCGAATTCCTGGGGAATCTTTATGCCGTCTACTAAAGAATGGCCTGGGCCGGAATCAGCCGCAGCGCCAACTGGGGAAAGCACCGGACCTACCTCACGAGCCCAAGCCAAATCTATAATTGCCGTATTAAACAAAAAAGCCCCTGCAACAATAAGCCTTATCAGCTTACTGCCCGGAGCTATATCAAACTTTCCGTACTTTCCGTTTCTCATTCCCCAGTGTCTCATTTTGTGCCTCCCCAGCTTTATAATCATTTTATCTTATGTGCTTAACGCTTTTAAAAGAGTTAAATTAACTACACAAATAAAAAACCCCAGTTCTCTATACCTGATTGTAGCTACAACAAGTATAGCACATGCCCCATAGAGAGTCAAGTAAAAATAACTAGCTTTTTTAATAGCTAACAAATGCCGATTTTTGTGTAAATAATGACCTGGAGGGCTATATTTGTGAGGATTCCGGCTGCTAAATCGTCTGACATTATGCCGGCTGAGCGAGGCAGGCTTTCCAATTTATTTATGGGGTATATTTTGAATATGTCTAATAGCCTATAAAGTACGAAACCTATTATGACATAAGGAGTTGTGAATGGTATAAAGAGGTATGCCACGAGCATGCCGGCCACTTCATCTATGACAATCTGGCCTGGATCTTTTTTCCCAAAGGACTCCTCTGCCCTGCCACACACAAGAAATCCCGCGATTATGCATAAAGAGGTAGTGGCTAAGTATGCTATTATATTATAATAGGTGAGAAAATATATTCCTACACCTGCGAGGCTGGCAACAGTACCTTGCGCCACAGGTATATACCCTATTCCGAAGAATGTGGCTATGGCGTTAACTAACTTTTTCATAAATTAGGTCAAAAATAGGGTTTTGTTCCGCCAGATGTAGGAGATGCCGCTTGTAAGGGTCAAGATTACAGTGGTGATCATGACTATATCGATGATCCACTGCTGAAATATGCCCCAGCCAAGCTCTCTAAAGAGTATGAAGACCAATATTGTAAAGACGGCTACTATCTGTGAGACGGTTTTGTGCTTACCTGCCCTGCCTGCCTGGAGAATCTTACCCTTCGCGGCCGCAAAAAGCCTCAAGCCTGTTATCAATAGCTCTCTGGAGATTATCAGGACCACCATCCAGGCCGGAACCAGGCCCATTTCAACGAACGCGAGGAAGCTTGCTATGATAAGGACCTTGTCAGCAATAGGGTCCATGAACTTGCCAAAGTCTGTAACCTGGTTGGTTGCCCGGGCGATCTTGCCGTCATAATAATCCGTGATTGAAGCGGCAAGAAATGTGATGAGGGCGGCAAACTTCATGAATATACCTTTTGAGAACAGAAAAAACATAAATATAAATGTAAGGAATAGCCTTATGATTGTGAGTTTGTTAGGGGTGTTCACTTAGCTTCTCCTACGAGATCGTATTCAAGTGTATCGGTTATCTTTACCTCAATAATCTCACCCTGCCTGAAAGGGCCGCCTTTTACCCAGACTTGTCCATCAACTTCAGGCGCATCATGCCCGGTCCGGCCCATGTAGACATTGGCATCTCCGGGGGACGCCTGATCGATAATTGCTTCTATTTCTTTCCCGAGGAGGCGCTTATTGAGTTTTTCTGATATTGCCTGTTGAATTGTCATGAGTTCGTTAAACCTTGCCAACTTCACATCTTCAGGGACCTGATCCGGAAAATCCGACGCCTCCGTACCCTCTTCCTGCGAATATGTAAACACTCCGAGCCGTTCAAATTTGATATCTTTAATAAAATCCACGAGTTCTTTGAACTCTTTTTCGGTTTCTCCGGGGAAAC
>CAYVIU010000038.1:3643-11206 GCA_964451625.1 uncultured Planctomycetia bacterium
CAAAACTTGTCCTTAAGGCGAGTCCCGGTATTTGGTTCCGGACTTTTTCTATTAAAGAGCTTATCATTCTTTTTGTCGTATACCGCTTCATGCTTTTTAATATCCTATCATTAATATGCTGAAGCGGCAAGTCTAAATATTTACATATCACCGGCTCATTCTTTATCAATTCAATGAGGCCATCATCGACATGCGAAGGGTGGCCGTATAAAAGACGGATCCAGCTTGCCTTTTTTATAGATACGATTTCCTCTAATAGGGCGGTGATTTTTTTCTCTTTATAAAAATCCAGGCCGTAAAGCGTGGTGTCCTGGCCCACTATGTTTATTTCAGAGACATTATCAGAGAATGTCTTCACTTCCTCTATAATGGATTCTATCGGCCTTGAGCGGAGCGGCCCTTTTATCTTGGGAATAATACAGAAACTGCATTCATTGCCGCAGCCTTCCTGTATCTTTAGATATCTGTAATGAGACGGGGTGAGCGGAATTTTTGGAAGGTTTTTCTTGTATGTAAAACCGGGCTTATCTGAGACATGGAGGCTTCTTTCCCCTTTTAAGATTTCATCCAGAGATATATTTATCTCCTCCAGGTCGCCAACACCTATAAAGCCGTCGACATCTTTAAGGTCTTTGGCAAGCTCAGTTTTATAGCGCTGCGCCAGGCAGCCTGCAACGATAATCCCCTTTATCTTTCCTTCTTTTTTTAAGTTCACAAGCTCCAGTATGGTCTCTATGGATTCTTTTTTCGCATCCTCTATAAAGGAACAGGTGTTTACAATGGCTATCTCAGAGGCCTCGATATCAACAACATCGTGCCTCCCCTTCTTGACTATGCCGAGTATTGTCTCAGAGTCAACCAGGTTTCTTGGGCAGCCCAGGCTTATGATTCCTATTTTTGCCATAATATTTAAGGGGCGCTTCCACGCCCCCTCTATTGGGATTGCTTCGTCGGCGCCTTTGGCGCCTCCTCGCAATGACCGTTTATTCGCTTATTTACTTACGTTCATTCCTTCACGCGTTAGGATAATGTTTTTTACGACACCTCGACCGGCCGGCTTAAGGGCCTGGCCGTTTAGAGTCATTTCCACGGCCTGCGCCTTGCCGAGCCATAACTCAATGGACTTTTTTGCGTTCCACTTTTCTGTGCTTCCCTTCGGGAGGACATGCCTGAAGACAATCTTTCCGTCTGACTTAACTTCCATCCATACATCCTCAGTTGTCTTAAGCTCCAGGGCAAGGTCTTTTTTCGCAGGTATAGATACGAAACCGGTCTTTTCAATTACCTCCGGTGTCCGGTCAGCCACGGCCACAGATGCGGCCCGCCTTCTGGCCCTGAATCGCCCGACGCCTTTTACAATCTTCATGCCTGTAAAGCCTATTATATAAATGACAAATATCCCTGCCAGCGCAAGGGATATCGGCCTGATGAGCTTTTTCATTTGTTCGGGGTCGATTGAGTCTAATTTTAATTTTTTCTTAAGGTCATCAATAAAAATATTTTTCTTCTCCGAAGGGACCGGGGATGCGAGCGGCTGCTTTTCCTGCACAGGGTCTGCCAAAAATGCCTTTACGGCCTCGTCTTCTTCTATTCCAAGATAGCGCGCATACCTTTTTACAAATGACTTCACATAGACCCTGCTCAGAAATTCAGGGGGCCTGTCGCCTTCAAGCGCCTCAAGGATATTCATATGGATACGCGTCTTTCCGTACACATCATCCAAAGATGCGCCCCTTTTTGTCCGCGCCTCTTTTAAGCGGGTGCCTATTGTGTTAAGCTTATTATCCATTTTCTGCTGCCGCATCCTCCGTGTCCTCAATCAGAATCTCCCTAGGTTTAGAGCCCCTATACGGGCCTACCATGCCTTCGTCTTCCATCATATCTATTATCCGCGCCGCGCGTGTATAGCCGAGGCCGAGCCTTCGCTGGAGCATTGAGACGGATGCCTGTTTTGTCTGCTTGATCAGTTTTACGGCCTCATCAAAAACTTCATCTTTATCAAATTGTTTGAAGCCGGTCTTTTTTTGCGCGACGAGTATTCCATCGCTGTACTGGGCCTCTCTCTGCGATTTTATAAACTCTGCTATGCTGGCGATCTCACTGTCTGAGACAAGGCTCCCCTGTGCCCTTATGGGTTTTGCCGCACCCGGTTCTATGAAGAGCATGTCCCCTCTCCCGAGGAGTTTATCCGCGCCGTTCATATCAAGGACTGTCCTTGAGTCAACCTTTGACGCAACCTTAAAGGATATGCGCGCCGGGAAGTTTGCCTTGATAACACCTGTTATTACATCCACTGACGGGCGCTGCGTGGCAAGGATTATGTGTATCCCGACCGCACGTGAAAGCTGCGCCAGGCGGGTGATTGCGTTTTCAATTTCATTTTGTGAAACGACCATGAGATCCGCCAATTCATCTATGATGACTATTAAATAAGGGAGCTTCTCCTGATTTTGCTTTTCCATTTTTGAATTGTATATGTCAATATTCCTTGAGCCGGTCTTGGCAAAGAGTTCATAGCGCGATTCCATTTCATTGACCACCCAGTTTAAGGCACCCGAAACCTTTTTTGCGTCAGTTACAACCGGGCACATTAGGTGCGGAAGGCCGTTAAATGCGGCGAGTTCCACCATCTTCGGGTCCACCATGATGAATTTGAGCTCGGCGGGCGAGTACCTGAAAAGAAGGCTGGCGATAACAGAATTGACGCATACGGTCTTGCCTGAGCCTGTGGCCCCTGCAATCAAGAGATGCGGCATGTCCGCAAGGTCTGCCACAACCGGTGTGCCTGATATATCCTTGCCTAAGGCAATGCTGAGTTTGCTTGATTTTGTATTGCGGAATTGTTTGGAATTAATAATGTCGCTTAAATATACAAGGCTGCTTTCGGAATTGGGGATTTCTACGCCCACTGTGCCCTTGCCCGGTATAGGGGCAACAATCCTGACGCTTACTGATTTCATGGCCAGGGCGATATTGTCACTTAATGCCGAGATGCGGTTTATCTTCAGGCCCGGGGCGGGTTCAAGTTCATATCTTGTGATAACAGGCCCCTTGTCAACCTTCACTACCTTTACTTCAAGGCCAAAGTCATTCAGGGTTTCCTCTAAAACCTTGGAGTTTGAATCCATATCGTCTTGTATTTTTCGTTCTTCAACCGGAGGCGGTGAATCCAGTAAATCAATTGTGGGCAAATTGTATGGCGGCTGGTCTACGCTGGCTGCCGGTTGGAGTACCGGCTGTGCCTTGGCCGGTTTAAGGGGTTGTTGTACAACCTTTTCGACGGGCTTTGCAACTGGTTTAATAGGTTTTGGCTGAGGCGCAGGGCGCGCTTCAAATAAACTTTTCTTCGGCGGTGCCTGTGTCTTTACGGGTTTTGGGATCTTTAACTTTGGTTTTGGTATTTTTATTTTCTTGAGCAGTTTAACAGGTGAGGGAAGCTTTATACCGTTTTTAAATATGCTGCTGACCAGAGGGAACAATAAAAAGTCTGTGGCCAGAAGGAATGATAAAAGAAGGAGCGCTGACAGTATTATGTAGCTCCCCCAGTTGCCGAAGTAGCGTATCAGAAATGCAGAGAACGAAAGGCCTATGAGGCCGCCTTCTAAAAATTTCACTGATTCGGCCGGCCCTGAAAATATACTGAAAAGAGAACTTGCCGCAAGAACCAGTACAAGGCTTCCCAGAACCTTAATGTATGCCTTCTCCGGGACCTTTCCCGTGAACCTTGCGACTGCCCACAAAAGTGCCAGGAGCGGTGCGACAAAGCCGGCTTTTCCCACAAAAAAGACCAAGAGGCCCCCGAGATATGCGCCTATCACACCGGCAAAATTTTTAATGGGGGAATTCGGATTTGAGGTATAAAAGCCGAGGTCATTGGAATCAAACGTTATTAAAGAGACAAATAAAAGCAGGCTTACTGCAAGAAAAAATACGGCAAGTATTTCATTTATTCTTTCATCTTTCATCTTACACCCGTGTGGCCGAAGCCTCCATGCGCCCTCTCGGTCTGGTCCAGCTCGTCCATCTCTGAGAGTTCGGCCTTTGTTACTTCCTTTATAACCATCTGGGCGATCCTGTCGCCCCTCTTAATGACAAAATCATTTTTCCCTAAGTTTATCAGTATTATGCTTACGAGCCCGCGAAAGTCTGAATCTATCGTGCCCGGGGTATTCACAAGTGTTATTCCGTGCTTTAAGGCGAGCCCGCTCCTGGGCCTGATTTCGGCCTCGTAGCCGTATGGTATGGAAACATAAAAACCCGCCGAGACAAGCTTTATCTCGCCGGGTGTTATGGTTAAATCTTCTCTGACATCCGCACAGATGTCCATCCCGCTTGAGCCTGGTGTGGCATAAGCGGGCAGGGGTAGGTCAAGACATCCTTCTTTTCTTTTTACGGGGAGTTGGATTCTTTTCATACTTTGATTCATCCACCTGTTTTATGCTTAGGTTTATTCTTCCCTGTCTGTCTATCTCTATTACCCTTACCTTTACTTCCTGGCCGATCTTGACAACGTCCTCGGCCTTCTTTACATAACCATCTGAAAGCTCAGATACGTGAACAAGCCCCTCTTTGCCGGGCATTATTTCACAAAATGCGCCGAAGTCCATGAGGCGCTTAACAACCCCGTCATATACCTTGCCGACCTCTGCATCCTGAGTAAGGCTTTTTACAATCTCTACGGCCTTCTTGGCGGCTTCCCCGTCATTTGATGCGATCTGCACGGTACCGTCATCTTCCACGTCTATTTTTACTCCGGTGTCGGCAATGATCTTTCGTATGACCTTGCCGCCTGAGCCTATGACATCTTTTATCTTTTCGGGTTTTATGTGCAGGGTGGTTATCTGAGGAGCGTATTCGGAGAGTGTATCCTTAGGTTTAGATATGGCCTCTGACATCTTATCAAGTATCAGCATGCGCGCCTTGTTGGCCTGGGCGAGTGCCTTCTTTATCAACTCAACAGAAATCCCGCTTATCTTAAGGTCCATCTGTATGGCTGTCATGCCCTTCCTGGTGCCTGCGACCTTGAAATCCATGTCGCCGTAATGGTCTTCCACACCTGCTATGTCTGTTAAAAGAACTTCCTTCTTGCCTTCTTTTACAAGGCCGATGGCTATTCCGCTGACAGGGGCCTTTATGGGCACACCTGCATCCATCAGGGAAAGTGTTGAAGCGCACACAGTCGCCATGCTGGATGAGCCATTCGACTCCAATATATCTGAGACAACCCTTACTGTATATGGAAACTCTTCCTTGGTGGGCATAATTGCCTTTAATGATTTCTCTGCCAATGCCCCGTGGCCGATCTCCCGGCGCCCCGGGCCGCGGACAGGCCTTGTCTCACCTACACTGAAGGGCGGAAAATTATAATGCAGCATAAAGATCTTGAATGTCTCGCCCTGAAGCGCGTCGATCTTCTGCTCATCTGCACTCGTGCCCAATGTGGTAGCGGAGAGGCTCTGCGTCTGGCCCCGCGTAAAAAGGCCTGAACCATGGGTGCGCGGCAGGAGCCCTGCCTCGCATGATATTGCACGGACTTCGTCGAATCTTCTGTTGTCGACCCGGCGGTTCTCCTCTACTATAATTTTTCTTATAACCTCTTTCTCTGTCTGCTCCAATGCCTTTTTAATATCTTTGTCTTCAATCTCGGAGCCTTCGGTAGCCAGTTGAGAGACAAGATCCTTTAAGAGGAGGTCCATCGCCTCTTCCCTCTGGTCCTTTGTGCCAAGCTTATTGATCTCGTCAAGCTTTGGAACCGCAATCCCTTTTACCTTTTTCAGCAAATCGGGGTCCACTGTCTTGATGTCGAATTTCATTTTCTCCCTGCCGCACTTTTTCACAAAGCCCTCTATCATGGAAATCATGAGCTGGGCATTTTTGTAGCCGAGTTCGATTGCCTCTAAGGCAAGGTCTTCGGGGATCTCTTTTGCGGATGATTCCATCATGATGACCCCGTCTTTGGTGGCTGCCACAACCAGGTCCAGTGTGGCGTTTTCAAGCTCGTGGAATGTGGGATTTATCACAAACTTATCCTCAATCCTGGCAACCCTCACAGCCCCTATCGGGCCGTCAAACGGGGCGCCGCTCAAAGATACAGCCGCGGCAGCGCCGTTAAGGGCGAGGATATCGGAATCATTTTCACCGTCTGAAGATATTACAAGTGCCATCACCTGTACATCATTTATGAAACTTTTCGGGAAAAGCGGCCTGATGGGCCTGTCTATGAGGCGGGCAGTCAGAATTTCCTTCTCGCTCGGGCGGCCTTCTCTTTTAAAGAAGCCTCCCGGGATCTTTCCGGCTGCATATGTCTTTTCCTGATATTCTACGGTAAGCGGGAAGAAGCCTATGCCTTCCCTTGGTTCTTTTGATACTACGCAGGTAACTAAAACCATGGTGCCGCCCATCTGGACGACAACGGCCCCGTCTGCCTGTTTTGCGAGTTTTCCATGTTCCATGGAAATCTCTTTATCACCTATCTTGATGCTCATTTTTTCTGCCATGTTTTATCCTTATGTTGTTAGAATCTATTTTCTGAGTTCGAGTTTCTTGATTAGATCCTTGTATTGTGTCTCATCGGTCCTCTTTATATAGTCCAGAAGCCTGCGGCGCCTGTTGACCAATTTTATAAGCCCCTGTCTTGAATGGACATCCTTTTTGTGGACCTTGAAGTGGCCTGTAAGGGTGTTTATCCGCTCAGTAAGAAGTGCGATCTGCACGCTGCTCGATCCGGTATCCTTCTCATGAAGCTTATAAGAACCGATTAAACCTGTCTTTTTTGGTTTATTTTTTCTCTTTGTTAAACTCACTTTTACCTCCCTGCCTTTGGGGACGTTTCTCAAACCGTGAGGAGAAGTGTCCCCATAGAAAGAGTATTGTATCATAATTATATATTGATGTAAAGGAAAACTTTCAAATAAACACGGCAAGGAGCTTTCTGGATTTCTTTTCGTCTAACTTGATCTGGTTTATGAGGGCGGCATTTGAAGGGAACTTCTTCTCATTTCGTATCCTTTTAATAAACTCTATCTCAAGGTCCTGATTATAGATAGACTTCCTGAAATTGAATATATGTACCTCTATAGTGGGGTCACTTCTTTTATAGAATGTGGGCCGCCTGCCTATATTAAGGACTCCGCCGTAAGTCTTATTTTTATGCCTGGCCAGAACTGCATAGACACCGCTTGGGGGTATTGCCTCATGATGGGGGTCTATATTACAGGTGGGATATCCCAGCACCCTTCCCAACTTCGCCCCGGGCTTTACAGTGCCCAGAACGCCTACCCGCCTGCCCAGAAGATTGGCTGCCTGCGCGAGCCTTCCTTTTATTATGAGGCGCCTTATACGTGTAGAGCTTATGGGTAGATTTGATATCCTGTGCATCCGTATATAACTTATTTTGAATCCGTATTTGGAGGCGAGCCTTCTGAGCCGCCTTCGGCCTCCCGACTTCCCCTTGCCCAGGACAAAACCTTTTCCTATAAGAAGTTCTTTTGCGCCGATCTTATCAACAAGGACCCTTTTTACAAAATCGCCGGCCCTTAATCCTGAAAAGGTTTTTGTGAATTT
>CAYVIU010000039.1:0-10765 GCA_964451625.1 uncultured Planctomycetia bacterium
AAAACTGGCAGCGCTCCTCGGCGCAGGCAGTGAATACGAAAAATTAAAAGGCCGGATGATAGACGAGAGAAAAAAGGCGGCGCCTTTATTTCTCAAAAAGGCCATGGCCTCACTCGGCACCCTTGCTGCCTACTCGAAAGAAAAGGGCGTGGCGCTCGGCATAGAGACCAGGTATTATTACCGCGAGATACCGTCTCTTGACGAAATTGAAATAATGCTGGACCGCTTCAAAGATGCCCATGTCGGATACTGGCACGACGCAGGGCATGCACAGCTTTTTGAAAACATAGGGCTCTCTAAACACATAGATTATCTGGAACGATACAAAGACAGGCTCATTGGCATTCACATACATGACATAAAAGGGATTGAAGACCACCTGGCTCCGTGCCGGGGTGAGATGGATTTTTCAATACTCAAGCCGTACATAAAGAAAAACACCCTTTTGGTCCTTGAGCCGCACCAGCCTGCGACTGCTGAGGAAATTAAAAAGGGCGCGGTCTATTTAAAAAAACTTTTCAGAGGATAACGATGGAAAGAAGGCCGTCTGTGGCAGGGCAGTTTTATCCGGCGAGCGCGAAGCTTCTGGAAAAGGAGCTTTCCGCGCTTATTGACAAAGGCGCTAAAAAGGAAAAGTGCCTCGGGATAGTATCCCCGCATGCGGGATATGTATACTCAGGCGGGGTAGCAGGCAAAGTATTCTCCAGGATAAGCCTGGCCGAACACTTTATCATAATGGGCCCCAACCATACAGGTTACGGGAAGCCCTTCAGTATTATGCCCAAAGGCAGTTTTAATATGCCTCAGGGCAAAGTCGGCATAGACGAAAGGCTTGCAGGGCTTTTACTAAAAAATTCTGCGCATCTCGAGGTTGATGAACTTGCGCACATACATGAACATTCGATAGAGGTGCAGCTGCCTTTTATCCAGTATCTCTTAAAGGCCTTCAGTTTTGTACCTATTGTCATAGGCCAATCAGGCCTTGATACATATAAAGAGCTTGGCAGGCAAATCGGAAGCGCAGTCACCGAATACAAAAAAGACGTCATCATCATTGCCTCAAGCGACATGACCCACTACGAAGAACAGACACAAGCAAAGGAAAAAGACGGCCGCGCCATTGAGGCCATCCTGAAGCTGGACAGCGATAAGCTTATGGAGATGATAGCAAGGTATGATATCAGCATATGTGGATACGCTCCGACAATCGTAATGATGGAGGCGGCAAAGTCATTGGGCGCAAAAAAAGCGGAGCTTGTTGATTATAAAACCAGCGGCGATGCCTCGGGGGACTACTCAAGCGTCGTCGGATACGCAGGAATTATTGTAAAGTAAAAAGGCAGGTACTTATGGATATATTTGCAAAGAAACCGAAAAAGATCGCACTCGTACTGGGCGGTGGATCGGCCAGAGGCCTTGCCCACATAGGCGCGCTAAAGGTCTTTGAAAGAGAAGAGATCCCCATAAACTTAGTCGTGGGAACCAGCATGGGGGCATTGGTCGGAGCCTGCTATGCCACAGGCATCCCTGTCGTAGATATGGAAAAAATCGCCTCACGTGTGACATGGGGCGACCTTTTCGACCCGACACTGCCGACAATGAGCCTCCTTGAAGGAAAAAAGATGGCAGGGGTCATAAATGAACTATTGAAAGAAAAGACATTCCTGGATGCAAGGATGCCGTTAGCTGTTGTAACTACGGACATCGAAAAAGGCGAGCAGGTAATCTACACATCAGGCGACCTCCAGAAAATAGTGAGGGCCAGCTGTTCATGGCCCGGGATATTCAATCCTGTAAAGCTTGATGGAAAACTCCTTGTTGACGGGGGAATCAAAAACAGCGTCCCTGTGGCAATAGCAAGGGGCATGGGCGCAGACTTTGTAATAGCCATAGACGTGGGTTTCTGCGTAACCAAAGATGAGAAGATACAAAATATATTCCGCCTCATACTCCAGTCATTTCAGATAATAGGCGAAGAGTTAAACACCTATCAGTCAAGGGACGCCAATATCATAATAGAGCCTGAACTCGGAAAGCTGGACCAGGCAGCGTTTGATAAGTCGGTATATGCCATGCAGAAAGGGCAGGAGGCAGCAGAGAATGCCCTGCCCCTGATAAGAAAGAAACTGGGGCTGAAACCACGTCGGTTCGCCGCAGGTAAAAAGGGTTAGCTTTATGGAAATCTTAACTGTCATAACACTGGTCGTATTGATAGCCTTTATAGCACTGGCAGTGCTATTTGCCATGCATTTTTCAAAAACCCTCGGGCAGCTCAACACTGATGTGAGGCAGATCTTCAGGGACGCAGACCAGCAGCTGACCTCCAGGCTTGAGTCCGCCACCAAGGCCGTAAATGACGTGCACCAGCACCTGGGAAAACTCCAGGAGAGCCAGCACCGCCTCTATGAAGTAGGCAAAGACATTGCCGGCCTGCAGGAACTCCTTCGCGCGCCAAAGATGAGGGGAGGCCTGGGTGAACTATTTCTTGAAGAACTGCTTGCCCAGATAATGCCCAAGGACTTCTACACAACTCAATATGAATTTAAAAATAACCAGAAGGTCGACGCGGTAATAAGGTTCGGCCACGGTGTTGTGCCCGTGGATGCAAAGTTTCCCCTTGAGAATTTCCGCAGATTCGTAGAGGCAAGTGATGAAGATTCAAAGCGTTCCGCCAGAAAACAGTTTATCTCCGACGTAAAAATACATATACGAAACATATCGGAAAAATACATCCTCCCGGACGAGGGCACGTTTGATTTTGCCCTCATGTATATACCGGCGGAGAACGTCTACTATGAAACCATAATAAAAGACGAGAAATTTGATGAGGCAGGCGGGATCTTTCAATATGCCCTTAATAAAAAAGTGGTGCCTGTTTCCCCGAACAGTTTTTATGCATATTTAAGGGTGATCCTTCTGGGCCTGAAAGGCATGGCAATCGAGAAGGGCGCGCAGGACATCATAAGGTCCCTTGCAAGGCTGCGAAATGATTTTGAGAGATTTTATACAGATTTTTCCAAAATGGGGAAACACCTTTCGCATTCCAAATCAAGCTACGAAGAAGCGGAGAAGAGGCTCCAGCGTCTCGGCGATAAGCTGAACAGCATAGAAGAGCCTGCAGAGCAAAATGTGCCTCAGGTAACCGAATGAAAAGCCGCCTTCTTCAATTGACCAGGGTAGCAATAAGCCTTTCGTTGTTAGGTGTGCTTTTCTGGGCAATGAGGGGAAGGATTAACGAGATCTTTGACATCATAAAAAATATGAATCCGGGGCTGTTCGCTGTAGGTTTCCTGGCAGCCATAATCGCCGTGGCCATCCTGGGCTTAAGGCTGAGGTATCTCCTGGCCACCCAGGGAATCCCCATGGGATTAAGGGATTCTGTATCGCTTTCATTTATAGGGTTCTTTTTCAATAACTTCCTTCCAACATCTGTTGGAGGGGATATCGTAAAGGCCTATTACGCCTCTAAAAAAACAAGGGACAAGATAGGCTGTTTTACTACGGTGTTTCTGGACAGGCTCTTTGGTGTATCAAGCCTCATACTGCTTGCGGCCGGCTCTGCAGCCTTAACGCATTTTTATCTGGCGAATACATCAATAGTCTGGCCCATATTTGTTATCCTTGGATTGTTGAGCCTCTTTTTTATTGTTCTCTGGAATAGGAATATCGCCCGTTTTGCCCTTGCGCCAATCTTGATCCTGGTGCGCTGGCCCGCAATAAACAAGCGCCTGGCGCTGGAAGAAAAACTGAAAAAGATTTACAACATCATAAACGGCTTCAAGGACAAAAAACAAATCGTCCTGCACGTAATTATTATATCTCTTTTTGCGCAGGTCATATCTTTTTTAACGGCATATTTCTGGCTCCGGGGCATGGGCTCGCCCGTTTCGCTGGGGATAGTGCTGATGACGCTGCCGATTGTGATAATATCTTCCATGCTGCCGTCGATAAACGGGCTGGGCATACGCGAAGGCGCAATTGTGTTTCTTCTTGCGCCGCATGCAGGGAAAGAGGCGGCGTTTGCGCTGAGCATCCTGTGGTTCTTCCTGCTTATGGCTTTGAGTCTCATAGGCGGCTTAAATTATGTGCTCGATAGACAATACAGTTTCAAGGATTTAAAAGGAGGGTTATTAAATGATAGACAAACAGCTTCTTGATGTTCTGGCGTGCCCGGCATGCAAGGTAAAGATAAGGCTTGAGGGAGACAAGATCATCTGCGACAAATGCGGACGCAAATACCCGATCCGCCACGGCATACCCGTCATGCTCCTAAGCGAAGCCGAGGGCGGCCCCGAAAAAACTTAGGGACGGTTCTCAAACTGTGAGGAGAAGTGTCCCAGACTTGAAGCGAGAAGTGTCCCCTTATAGAAACGGAGGAAGATATGGCAAAGATTTTAGTTATACACGGGCCTAATCTCAATTTATTGGGCACACGGGAAAAAGACATTTACGGCAAGGCCACGATTGATGAGATCAATTCAAAACTCAAAAAGCTTGCCAAAGAAAATAAAGTTGATCTCGAGATCATTCAGTCCAACCATGAAGGCGAGATAGTCGAGCTCATAGGAAAATCAAAGAAGGGCTCTGACGCCATTCTCATAAACCCGGCCGCATACACGCATACAAGCGTGGCCATCCGCGACGCCATCAGCGCGGTGGAGGTCCCGACAGTAGAGGTGCATATCTCAAACATCTATGCGCGTGAGGAATTCCGCCACACATCATTGATAGCACCCGTGGCAAAGGGCCAGGTAACAGGGTTCGGAATCGAAAGCTATTTTCTGGGGCTCAGGGCTGCAATTGCACTTGCGAAAAACAAAAAGAAATGAATAAAAAAAGGCTGCATTCACTGCAGGGTACATTAAAGAAAAATAACCTGGACGGATTCCTCGTGAAAGACAAAAGAAACGTCTTTTATCTTTCGGGGTTTCGCGGGGAAGGCCTGCTTTTTGTACCAAGGGGCGGAAGGCCGCGCCTTATCACCGACGCAAGATTTACCGGCGAGGCAAGGGATACACTTAAGGGTGTAAGCATAACCGAAACAAACGGCTCATGGCAGGATGTGCTGGAGGGGCTTATCAAAAAGATGAAGGTAAGGCGCCTTGGCCTGGAGTCAGAATCCGTCAACTACAGGGATTTAAAAAAACTGGATCTCCTGCCGGCAAAAATTAAACTTATACCAAAATCTGACCTTATCCTGCGGATAAGATCCATAAAAGATAAACGCGAGATCGGCTTGATTAAGGAAGCCATCTCAATTATAAAAGATACCTTTTTTTATATACGCCAGATAATATCCCCCGAACTCACCGAGGAGGGGCTGGCCGCAAGGATCGACTCATTCATGCGCCTGGAAGGGGCGGAGAGGGCATCTTTTCCGACAATAGTGGCAGGCGGCAGGAGATCAGCGTACCCGCACGCAACTGTTTCAAAAATGACTCTCGGCACAAAAACGGGCGCGATACTCGTGGATGCCGGCTGTGTGTACCGGGGCTATCACTCTGACTTGACAAGAACGTTTTTTCTAGGTAAAATAAGCGCTAAATTTAAATCGCTCTATAATACAGTCAAACAGGCCCAGGAAAAGGCAATAGCCAAAATCAGGCCGGGTGTGCGTATAAAGGATATAGACAGCGCTGCCCGCAGCCACATTGCAAAAAAAGGGCTTGGAAGGTTTTTCACACACGGCCTTGGCCATGGTATCGGGCTTGATATACACGAGCTGCCTGTGATTTCAAAGAAGGAAGACCAGCGGTTAAAACCGGGCATGGTCTTCACCGTAGAGCCGGGTGTCTACATCCCGGGCCGGGGCGGGGTAAGGATAGAAGACATCGCCCTGGTAACTGACAAAGGCTGTGAGATACTGACAAAGGGCATACCAAAATGATTACACCAAAAGATTTTCGAAACGGCATTGTAATAAAATTCAATGGTGAGCTTTATACCATTATAAGCTTCCAGCACATAAAGCCCGGCAAGGGCGGGGCATTCATCCGCACAAAGCTCAAGAGCGTAAAACTTGGCAGTGTTATAGATAAGACTTTCCGGGAAGGGGACGCTGTCCAGGATATCTTTGTAGATCAAAAAAAGATGCAGTACCTCTATTCCTCCG
The DNA here is from genome assembly GCA_964451625.1 of uncultured Planctomycetia bacterium. GTDB lineage: Bacteria > Omnitrophota > Gorgyraeia > JABMRJ01 > CAYVIU01 > CAYVIU01. The sequence goes on from CAYVIU010000039.1 coordinate 6,113, forward strand.
GGGACCATTTTCATTTTATGGACACAAAAGATTATGAGCAGATTGTAATCGACCGGCATCAGGTGGAAGACATACTCCCATTCATCAAAGAAAATGCTGTAGTGACCATCAACCTCCATGATGGAAATGTCCTGAGCGTTTCGCCGCCTATTTTTGTAAAATTAAAAGTGGCAAACACAGAGCCCGGCATCCGGGGAAACACGGCCAGGGGCGGCTCAAAATCCGCAGAGCTTGAGACAGGCTATTCAGTGCAGGTGCCATTATTCATAAATACAGGCGATATTTTAAAAATAGATACCCGTACCGGTAAATATGTAGAACGGGCATAAGCCAAGGAGCAAAGAATGAACATAAAAGAAATCAAAGAAATGATAAACCTTATGAATGACCACGGCTTAAGTGAGCTTGAGCTTGAAAAAAACGGCCTCAAGGTAAGGCTCAAAAAAGGCCCCTCCGGCAGCATTGAGACAACTGAAGAACTCATACGCGCCCCAAGGGCCAAAGAGGCAGCAGCTCCGGCAAGGGAAGAGGAAAAATTCAGAAAGACCACAGAGATAAAGGCCCCCATGGTCGGCACCTTTTATGCCTCCCCCGCACCCGATGCCCCGCCTTTTATCGATATCGGCAGCAAGGTCGAGGTGGGACAGGTTATATGCATCATTGAGGCCATGAAGCTCATGAATGAAATAAAATCCGAAGTAAAAGGGAAGATCGTCGAAGTCCTTGTGGAAAACGGAAGCCCGATAGAATTCGGGCAGACAATCTTTTTAGTCGAGCCCTAAACATGTTTTCAAAAATCTTAATAGCAAATCGCGGTGAAATAGCCCTCAGGATCATCAGGGCATGCAAGGAAATGAACATAAGTACGGTTGCGGTCTATTCTGAGGCCGACGCCAATTCCCTGCACGTAAGATTTGCGGATGTGGCAGTTTGCATTGGAAAGGCGCCCAGTATTGAAAGCTATCTTAATAACCATTCTATAATAAGTGCCGCGGAAATCACAGACGTCGAGGCCATACATCCCGGATACGGCTTTCTTGCAGAGGACGCGCACTTTGCTGAAATCTGTGAAAGCTGTAAGATCTCCTTCATCGGCCCTTCATCAGAGGTCCTTCGCCTCATGGGCGACAAGATGCGCGCCAAGGAAACCGTAAAGAAGGCAGGGATCCCCACCATCCCCGGCAGCCAGAGGGTGGTAAAGACAAAAGAAGAGGCACTGAAGATTGCCAAAAAACTTAAATACCCCGTAATCATAAAAGCGGCCGCAGGCGGAGGCGGCAGGGGCATGCGCGTCTGTCATAATAACGTGCGCCTCATAAGCGCGTTCCTGACTGCCCGGAGAGAGGCAGAGAGCGCATTCGGAAACCCTGACGTATACATTGAAAAATATATTGAAAAGCCCCGCCATATTGAAGTCCAGATCCTCGCGGACAAGCACGGCCACGTGGTGCACCTCGGGGAAAGAGAATGCACCATCCAGCGCCGCCATCAAAAACTCATCGAAGAGGCCCCCTCAACCGTGCTGAACACCAAACTTAGAAAAAAGATAGGCGATATTGCCGTCAAGGGCGCCAAGTCAGTAGGATATTCAAACGCAGGCACAATAGAGTTCTTGCTGGACGAGGACAAGAACTTTTATTTCATGGAGATGAACACCCGTATCCAGGTGGAGCACCCCGTAACAGAGCTTGTCACAGGCATGGACCTCATCAAAGAACAGATCAAGGTGGCAAACGGCAAGAAGTTCCTAAAAAGACAGGATGACATTAAAATCACCGGGAGCGCGATAGAGTGCAGGATTTACGCCGAAGACCCGGAGAATGATTTCCGTCCCTCACCGGGCAAGATCGGCACATACAACACCCCCGGCGGCCTGGGTGTAAGGCTCGAGACACATGTCTACCCGGGCTACGAAATATCCCCGTACTATGATGCCATGATAGGCAAGCTGATAACCTACGGAAATACGCGCCAGGAGTCAATAAGAAGGATGCAGTGGGCTCTCGATGAATATGTAATTGAACCCATAAAAACCACAATACCATTCCATAAGAAAGTCCTGAACAACCCTGACTTTTTAAGAGGAAACATCTCTACGGACTTCGTAGATAAATTATTTGCAGAGGAATCATAAACTAACCTCGTTCCACCTACGCGGTGGAACGGGTTCAAGGAGGTAAGAAATGAAAATCGTAAGCGGAATTACCAGATTCTTTTATACGCTGATACTCGTTGTAATAGGCGTGGTCCTGATCCTTGTGGCACTCAACCTTGTCCCGAAAGACACCCTCTTAAATACAATCGGCCACATCTACATCACCCCGAACCTCCGCCTTGTTGCCGGCTTTGCAGGGCTCCTGCTTGTGGCAGTAAGCCTCCTGGTCTTCCAGCTTGCGCTGGGCAGGATACACCGTGAAAAGACAATCGCATTTGACAACCCCGACGGCCAGGTCACAATCGCCCTGAGCGCGATTGAGAACTTCATGAAAGGGCTCAATAAACAGATGCCCCAGATAAAAGAACTTAAACCCAATATCGTTGCCGGCAAAAAAGGCATAGTGATAAACGCAAGGATATCCCTCTATTCAGACTCCAACATACCCAACATAACCGAGACAATACAGTCTGTGGTAAAAAGCCGTGTGCAGGACATGCTCGGGATAGAGGATCCAATAGTTGTAAAGGTCCATATCGCAAAGATACTTCAGAAAGAAGAATCGAAAAAGAAAAAGAAAACAACCGCAAATGAGGAAGAAAAGCCGCACAGAGAGTACCGCGGCGCGGAATATTCCAGTGAATAAATGAGGAGGCACTAAATGGCAAAGAGAGTGGGCATATTAACAGGCGGCGGCGACTGCCCGGGACTGAACTCGGTCATAAGGGCCGTTGTAAGAAAAGGTGAAAAACTCGGCTATGAAACCCTCGGCATACGAAACGGCTGGAAGGGTTTGATAGAGGCCGATACAATCAATCTTGACATAAACTCGGTTTCAGGCATACTCCCCAGGGGAGGCACAATTCTCGGGACAAGCAGGACCAATCCCTTCAAAAAAGAGGGTGGGGTAGAAAAGGTCCTGGCCAACTTTAAAAAATTAAAACTCGATGCATTAATAGCCTGCGGCGGGGAGGATACCCTCGGAGTGGCATCAAAGCTGTACGAAAAAAAACTCAATGTCGTGGGAGTGCCGAAGACAATAGATAACGACCTCTCCTGCACTGATTATACATTCGGATTCGACACCGCAGTGAATATCGCCACAGAGGCAATCGACCGCCTGCACACAACCGCAGAGAGCCATCACAGGATCATGGTAGTCGAGGTGATGGGCCGCCATGCCGGCTGGATAGCCGTGCATTCAGGCCTGGCAGGAGGGGCAGATGCAATACTGATCCCTGAAGTGGCCATTGATACAAACGAGGTCTGCGCGCTTCTCAAGCAGAGACATGACAGGGGCAAGGGCTTCAGTATTGTCGTAGTGGCTGAAGGCGCAAAATTCAAAAAGGGCGACCTCGTCCTGCAGGAAGAGAAGCTGGATGCATTCGGGCACGTGCGCCTCGGAGGAATAGGCCAGGCGCTCGGGGAAGAGATTGAAAAGCGCACCGGTTTTGAAACAAGGGTGGCTGTGCTCGGCCATATACAGCGCGGCGGAACACCGACAGCAATGGACAGGGTCCTCGGCACAAGATTCGGCATAAAGGCCATAGAGCTCGTGGCAGAGAAAAAATTCGGGCAGATGGCAGCATTAAAAGGGAACAAGATCGAGGCAGTGCCTTTAAAAGACGCTGTAGGCACCCTTAAAACAGTGGATAAACCTTTGTATGAACTAAGCAAGGTATTCTTCGGGTAAAAATCATGAAAGATAAAATATTGAAATCAATAAAAGAATCGATAGAGGTAAAAGAGCTTCTTAAAAAAGAGGCCGGGGCGATTGCCCGGATTGTTGAGACAATAATCAGCTCAGTAAAAAAGGGCGGCAAGGTGATCATCTTTGGAAACGGCGGCAGCGCGGCTGACAGCCAGCACATGGCAGCAGAGCTTATAGGCAGATTTAAAAAAGAACGTGCGCCGATACCGGCCATCGCGCTCACCACCAACACCTCGAGCCTCACAGCCATAGGAAACGATTACGGCTATGACGCAACCTTCTCAAGACAGCTTGAGGGCATAGCAAAGCCCGTCGACACGGCCATCGGCATTTCCACAAGCGGAAACGCCAAAAACGTAAATAAGGCAATCTTGAAGGCCAAGGAGATGGGCCTGGCAACAATAGGCCTGACAGGCGGGGCCGGCGGAGGGCTTGCCAAAAACGCTGTATTTACACTAAAAGTGCCTTCGGACAGCACCCCGAGGATCCAGGAACTTCACATAACAGGCATACATATAATCTGCGAGCTCGTAGAAGAGGCCTTAAGCTGACATGTCACCGGATAAAATCAAAGATAGGGCCGAGCTGAAGGTAATCATCGCCCGCCTCAAAAAAGACAATAAAAAAATTGTTTTTACAAACGGCTGCTTTGACATCATCCACCAGGGCCATACCACACTTTTACAGAAAGCAAAGTCTTTCGGCGACATCTTAATCGTTGCCCTAAATACTGATGGCTCTGTAAAAAGGCTTAAGGGGGATGCCAGGCCGATAAATAAATTAGATA
>CAYVIU010000040.1:0-10577 GCA_964451625.1 uncultured Planctomycetia bacterium
TTTATGAGTGGGATCAGAGTAGAAATAACATGAACCAACAAGCAAGTTTTCTGGATTTGGTGTTTCTATTATTATTTTCCCATTTGGTTTTAAAACTCTTAAACTTTCGTCTATTAACCTTATCTGTTCAATAGGGGCTAGATGTTCAATGACATGAAAGGAAGTAATTAAATCTATACTCCCCTCTTTTTGGCTTTTAAGAAATCTGAAAATAGTGCTAAAAGAGAGATAGATATGTTAGAATTAAACCGGTATTTTCTGTAGACTATGATTGGTGAAAAAAATGAGAGACCAAATTAAAGAGACAATCGAGTTACTCAAAAATCGATATGCTTTAGATGCTTATAAGGCTTCCAGGGCGCTCGTTACAGCCCCATTTGGCCAGCAGCACTTTGATGAATGCATCAGACGCCTGAAAGATTCAAAGGCAGCCTGTGAGCTTGCTGTGCAAGGGAAAATCCTTGTTCTTATTGTGACGTCTAATAATACAATAATTGAAAATTACCCCGAATGGCTTAAGATTATCCAAATAGATAAAATTCCCAACTGGCCTATGGAAGATACATACCAATCTAGATTTATCAAATGGGCAATGCCATTTTTGTTTAAAAATATAAAGTGTAGCGTCTATGTAGACAGTGATCTTATCATAACCAATGAACCTAAGAAGCTGCTCCCTATTTTTAGCGTTACAGAAAAACACAATTTTTTCATTACCAGGCATATTATTCGCACAGGATGGCTTGACGAATATAACGCAATACTCAAGTGGAAGTACCTAGACCGGGGTAAATTGGAGAAACAGAAGGAATATTTTCTACATATTGGTGTGCCGACAAAAAGGACAGTATTCGAGAATAACTTCATGGGAAGGACCCATGGATCAATATACGATGCGTTAAGCCTAGAGGTTCTGAATCAGCTTTCACAGTATAGCGAGAGAGACCAACTGGCCCTGGTTTACGCTGTTTTCAAGACCAAACTCAAACCTTTTAGCCCGAATGAAGGGGTATTCCTTTTTGCAGGCCATGTAGATTCTGTCAACCTAGACACCATTACATTCATAGACCATTTCCATAGAAACAAGTTCTATTCTATATGTAAAGCGATGGGCAGAGAAAGAACAGGCTGCGAACTTTATCATAAGAAGAAAACCGTAGCAATTGTTATACCGGCATATAATGAAAGTCTAACCCCTGACGAAGAGATTTCATTAAGGCACCTGAAACATCATCTTGGTGAGTATGACAAGTACTTCGTTATACCAAGCGATATGAAGCTAAAAATAAAACATAATGGATTTTTTGTTAAGCAATTCGATAAACGTTACTTCGGATCCACAGAAAAATATTCCAACCTCTTAGTTTCAAAAGAATTCTACGAAGCCTTTGCTGATTACGAATATATCCTGATTTATCAGTTGGATAGCCTTGTCTTTTCAAATCAGCTTCTTGAGTGGTGTAAAAAGGGCTATGACTATATTGGTGCCCCATGGTATAAGACAGAGGTTAAAAGGCTGGACAATTGGGAGCCGGATCAGGATTGCGTCGGTAACGGAGGGTTTTCACTGAGAAAGACCCAGAGTTTTATCAATGTCTTGAATAATTACAACAACCCTTTAAGAAAAGCCAAAAATAGAATAAATGGTTATTTATCGCTACTTGTGTACTACATATCCAGGACACCAAAAAAGGCATGGGATTATATCATGCGTAAGCAAGACCTATCATCCATGCTAAAGAGCGGGTCCAAACGGCTAAAAGACGTTGACTATAAGAACAGAGAAGACGCATTCTGGTCATTTAAGGCAAAGAAATACTATCCTGAGTTTAAGATTGCCAGCGCTCAGGAAGCAGTAGCATTTTCATTCGAAGTAGGGCCGCGATTCTTGTTTGAAAAAAATGGCCGCAAGCTGCCCTTCGGCTGCCATGCCTGGGCCAAATGGGATCGAAAGTTCTGGGAAGACCATTTACTTAAGCAAGCAGCCCATATCAATAACCCGCCTGTTATCAATCTCTCTTGACTTCATATAGTAAATTATGATATTATAATGTGCTATTATGAAGCATAAACCTAGACGCCAGCTTCTCTATATATTGGCCAGAATCGCGGTTTTTCCTCTGTATCTATTGCCTTTAAAGGTAGGAGTTGCGTTGGGCGCGTTCTTTGGCAGTGCGGCCTATTATATACTGCCTCGCGAGAGGAAAAAGACGCTTAGGCACCTCAAGATTGCCTTCGGGGATGAAAAAACCGAGGCTGAATTGGTCTCAATAGCAAAGCGGCTTTTCTCTAATCTAGGGAGAAATGCCCTTGAATGGGTTAATTATAATAAGACAAACAAAGATTGGTACCTTAAACATGTAAAGCCGGAAGGCCGGGAGAACATAGACCGCGCGCACCAAAAGGGAAAAGGCGTTATATTCCTGTGTTCCCATTTCGGAAACTGGGAGTTTATGGGCTTTTACCTTGCGCAGACCGGCTATCCCGGGCCGACTATTGCAAAAAGGTTTTATATAGAGGGCTTTAATAAACTCCTTGAGAGGATGAGAACCGACATGGGGATGGGGGTCGTGTATCGCGATGGATCTCCCAAGGAAATACTGCGCACCCTCAGGAATAACGGCTATGTGGGCATAGTAGCTGATCAGGACGTAAGGAGTGTGGAAGGCGTATTCGTAAACTTCTTTGGCAAGCCTGCTTATACTCCATCAGCACCGGTAAGACTGGCACAAAAGACAAAGGCCGCTATTGTACCCGTATTTTTAATCAGAGAAGCAAGCAACAAATTTCTATTTATAGCCGAAAGAGAGATTGAGTTAATTTCAACAGGGGACGTGGAAAAAGATTTAATTACAAATACACAGAAGTGGACGGATCTGATCGAGTCATATATTAGAAAACACCCTGACCACTGGGTATGGATGCACCGCAGGTGGAAGACAAGGCCGGAAGACATAAAGAATGAAAAATAAAACATTATTGACTTGTGCAGCAGTTATCAGTTTTTTAACGCTTCTTTTTTCAGGGTGCGGCAAAAAGACTATCGATGAAGAAACCACCCGGGCCATGGAGCTTGAGCAGAAGATAGTGGCCTTCAATCTTGCCAACTATACCAAAGACGGCGGTAAGAAATGGGAATTGAAAGGCGAATCAGCCGATATTCTTGCTGAGATAATATATTTGGAAAACATACTGGTAAATAATTACCAGGATCCGCCGAGCAAGCTCACCTCTGATGAAGGCCAGTACAACAGAAAAGACAAGACGGTTTTGTTGACCAAGAATGTGCTCCTTACCACTGACGATGGGTTCAGCCTGACGACCGATTCCATAAACTGGGACGGGAATACAGACTTTATATCCACTGAAGACTATGTGGAAGTCAAAAGGGCCGATGTCTTTGCAACAGGCACGGGTGCCGAGGCCATATCTGAGGTGAAGCATGTTAAACTGCTCAAGGATGTAACGGTGATACTCCTCAAAGACGCAATGAGCGGAGGCGCACTCGATGAACTCAAAAGCGCCGAGGATGAATCAGAGGATACCTCTACCACGATTACCTGTGACGGCGTACTTGATATAGATTACGAAAACAACATTGCAGTGTTCAATGATAACGTAAAGGTTGATGACAAAAGGGGGCAGATTTATTCTGAGATCATGTCGGCGTATCTTGACCCTGTATCCAAAAACATCGTGAAGGTCATAGCCGAAGAAGGGGTAAGGGTTGTGCGCGGCAAAGATTCCACCTTCAGTGACAGGGCGATATACACAACGGCAGATCAGAAAATAGTCCTTCTCGGCAAACCCAAGATATATATACAGGCAGACAAAGAGATCGAAAAGATAGATAAGCATACAAGAAGGTAGGTCAATAAACTTATGCATTTACTGGAAACAAAATCATTGGTTAAGGCATACAGCGGCCGCAGGGTTGTTGACGGCGTGGATATCAATGTAAAGCGCCGCGAGATCGTGGGGCTTCTTGGCCCTAACGGCGCCGGAAAAACCACCACCTTTTACATGGTAACGGGCCTTTTAACGCCTGATGACGGCAGGATTATATTTGATAAAAGGGATATCACCGACATGCCCATGCACATCCGCGCAAAGTACGGCATCGGCTATCTTGCCCAGGAGCCGTCAATTTTCAGGAAGCTCACAGTGGAAGAAAATATAATGTCAATACTTGAGACACTTGATCTACCGAGAAAAGAGCGCGAGGCAAGGCTCAAAAAGCTGCTCGGAGAACTAAACATCTCGCACCTTGCAAAAAATAAGGCCCTTACTCTTTCAGGCGGCGAGAGAAGGCGGCTTGAGATTACACGCGCCTTAGTGACAAACCCGTTGTTTATACTTTTGGATGAACCTTTCAGCGGCATAGACCCGATAGCGGTATTTGAATGCCAGCAGATCATCCGTGAACTTAGAAACAAGGGCCTGGGCATCCTTCTCACAGACCACAATGTGAGAGAGACACTGTCTATTACTGACAGGTCATATATAATGTGCGAAGGAAGAATCCTAATATCAGGGACAAAGGATGAGCTCATCTCAAACGCTGATGCGCGAAAGATATACTTAGGCGAAAAATTCAGCATGTAAGGAGTGAAAATGAAATCAAAGCACAAAGACATCGATGGTTCAAGGAAATTATTTGAAATAAGCCTGACAGGCGAGATAGTTAAGAAGAAGTACGAAGAAATCTACAATCACATAAGAAAGATTGCCCAGGTCCCGGGATACAGGGCCGGCAAGGTGCCGAGAGATATTCTTGAAAAACACCACGGCCACAAAATAAAAGAAGAGGCCATCCAGGACCTTGTTTCGCACTCGTATAGGGAAGCTGTCGGCGAATCAAAGACAGAGGTGATCGGCCTGCCCGAGATAAGCGATTTGACCTTTGACATTGAAAAGGGCATGTTCTTTAAGGTGAAGGTGGACACGCGGCCGAAGGTGAGCCTCAAAAGATATAAGGCCATCCCGGTTAAAAAACAAAAAGTGGATGTGAAGGATGACGATGTCACTAAGTATCTCGGCATGCTTGCTGAATCCAATGCGAATTTCACTGATATTCTTGATAGGACGGCCAGGATGGGCGATTACGTAGTCTGCGACCTTGAGTGCGTGGTTGAAGGAAAGGCCATCCATCCGAAGCGAAAAGGGGTTTGGGTAGCTGTGGATAAAAACAATCCCGTTCCGGGACTCACAGACGGCATTACCGGCATGAAAAAGGATGAGGAAAGAGATATAAACACAACTCTGCCTAAGAATTTCCAGGAAACCAAATACAGAAATAAACCGGCCGTCTTTAAAATAAAGCTCCTCGACATCAAGGAAAAGAAATTGCCCGAAATCAACGACGAGTTTGCTAAAAAATTAGGGGGTAAGAACATAGAGGATCTCAAAAAGATCATAAAAGAGGATTTAAAAAGGAAGCTTGAGTCAAGGATCCGCATGGATATGGAAAACCAGATTCTCGGCCTGCTTATAAAGGAAAATAATTTCCATCTCCCGAAAAATCTTGTTGAAAAAGAGGCAAAAAGGATTACCGAAACAAAAAAAGAAAAAACCACCCCGGAGAAGGCAAAGGAAGAAGCCGAGCGAAGGGTGAGGCTCTACTTTATACTGGATGAAATCTCCAGGCGTGAAAAGATTGAGGCAAGCGATAAGGAGCTAGACAGCCTTATCGAGTCCTTGTCAAGAGAATACGGCAAGACAAAAGACGAAATGACCAATCACTATAAAAAGAACCACCTTTTAGAAAGCCTGAAAGATCAGATCCGGGAAAACAAGGTAGTAAATTTTCTGATAGATAATGCGAATGTCAAAGAATAGCAACTCAAAAAGAAGGAGGGGAATATGAGTATACTGATTCCAATGGTAGTCGAGCAAAGCGGGAGGGCTGAGAGGGCATATGATATATACTCCAGGCTTCTTAAAGACCGCATCATCTTTATCGGTACACCGATAGATGATACCGTCTCCAATCTTATTATTGCACAGCTCCTATTTTTACAGATGGACGATCCTGACAAGGATATAGATGTATATGTAAATACCCCCGGGGGCCATGTAACAAGCGGCCTTGCAATTTATGACACCATGCAGTTTGTAAAACCTGACATAAACACATATTGTGTCGGCCAGGCAGCAAGCATGGGTGCGGTATTGATGGCAGCAGGCACAAAAGGAAAGCGCTTTGCGCTCCCTCATGCCCGCATCATGATTCACCAGCCCTGGGGAGGAGTCCGGGGGGCAGCAGCAGACATAAGCATCCAGGCAAAAGAGATCCTGAGGCTTCGCTCAAGGATAGAGGATATACTTGCCAGGCATACAGGCCAGTCAAATGACAAAATCAAGAAAGATACAGACCGCGATTACTTCATGAACGCCGAAGAGTCGCTTAAATACGGCCTTGTTGATGAGGTTGTGGAGAGCATAAAGAAGAAAAAGTAGAGCAGCTTTAAGCTATAAGCTGTAAGCTATAAAATGAAAGATACTAAAACAAAGACATTTAAAAATATGTTACCGCTTTTGCCGCTGCGCGACATAGTGGTGTTTCCGCACATGATTGTGCCGCTCCTTGTGGGCAGGGAATCATCAATAAACGCAGTGACGAATGCCATGAACGGGGACCGCTTCATAATGCTCTGCACACAAAGAAACTTTAAAGTGGATAACCCCAGGCTTGGTGATATATACAGCATAGGAACAGTGGCAGAGGTCTCCCAGCTTATAAAGCTTCCGGATGGATCCTTAAGAATAATAGCCAAAGGCGTGGCAAAGGCGAAGATAAAAAAGCTGGCCGAAGATAAGAACTTATTGAAAGTCGAAATAGAAAAAATGGGCGCCGATATCAGAAAGACTATCGAGATCCAGGCCCTCATGAGGAGCATGGTTAATGAATTTGAAGAATATGCCAAGCTTAATTCCAAGGTGCCCCAGGACGTAATGCCTTCGATCGTTGCCATGGATGACCCGGGTGAACTTGCCGACAGCATTTCTTCCTATATGATTCTCAAGATTCCCGAGAAGCAGTCTCTTTTGGAAACAAAAGACCCTGAAAAGCAGCTAAAGGCAATAGGGGCAATCCTGAACAAGGAAATAGGTATCTTGAGGGTTGAGAAAAAAATCATGGGTGACGTGCGCAGGGGCATTGAAAAGTCCCAGAAGGATTTTTATCTGCAGGAGCAGATGAGGGCAATAGAAAAGGAATTGGGTGAGAAGGGCGGGTATCTTTCGGAGACAAAGGCATTAAAGGCCAAAATCATGAAAACAAAAATGTCCGAAGAGGCCCAGGAGAAGGCCCTTAAAGAACTTGACCGTCTTTCCAAGATGACGGCGTATTCACCCGAGGCCACTGTAGTCAGGAATTATATTGACTGGCTCACAAGCCTCCCGTGGTCAAAGAAAACAGATGACAACCTAAATATAAGAAACGCTGAAAAGATCCTGAACGAAGACCACTATGGATTAAAAAAACCAAAGGAAAGAATCCTGGAGTACCTTGCGGTGAGAAAACTTTCCAACTCAATGAAAGGGCCCATTCTTTGTTTTGTGGGCCCGCCAGGTGTGGGAAAGACATCCCTCGCCAAGTCCGTTGCAAGGGCCCTGGGCAGGAACTTTGTAAGGGTGTCTCTGGGCGGAGTAAGAGATGAGGCCGAGATCAGAGGGCATCGCCGCACATATATAGGATCTCTACCAGGGAGGGTAATACAGTCTATAAAGAAGGCCAAGAGCAAGAATCCGGTGTTTTTGCTTGATGAAGTGGATAAGATGTCGACCGATTTTCGGGGCGACCCTTCAAGTGCGCTTCTTGAGGTGCTGGACCCTGAGCAGAATCATGCATTCAGCGACCATTACCTTGAAGTAGACTTTGATCTTTCAGACTGTCTTTTTATTACTACGAGCAATGTCCAGTATAATATCCCTGTGCCGTTACAGGACAGGATGGAGATAATAAAACTACCCGGCTACACCGAATATGAAAAAGTAAAGATTGCCGAGCAGTTTCTTATCCCCAAACAGATAAGAGAAAACGGCCTTAAGAAGGATCAGCTTATTATAGAGCACAAGGCGCTCGTTACGATCATAAAGCGATATACGAGAGAGGCAGGGGTAAGAGACCTTGAGAGAAAGATTGCCCAGATCGCAAGAAAGGTTGCAAGGGCAGTGGTTGAAGATAAAAATAAAAAACTCCATGTCCATATAAAAACTCCGAACCTGCATGAGTATCTGGGGCCGCCGGTTTATACTGAAACGCAAAAAGAAAAGTCAAATGAAGTGGGAGTGGCAACCGGCCTTGCATGGACTGAGGTAGGCGGGGACATAATGAATGTAGAGAGCTCCCTGGTTGACGGCAAGGGCACCCTTATCCTGACAGGAAAACTGGGTGAGGTTATGCGCGAGAGTGCCCAGGCAGCCATTACATATCTCAGGTCGCGCAGGAAGATGCTGGCAATCAAGAACGGGTTTTATAAAAATAAGGATATTCATATACACGTGCCGGAAGGCGCTATTCCGAAAGACGGGCCTTCTGCAGGCATTACCATGGCAGCGGCGGTTGCATCAAGCATTACAAAGCGGCCTGCAAGGAATGATGTGGCCATGACAGGAGAGATTACATTAAGAGGAAGGGTTCTTCCCGTAGGAGGATTAAAATCCAAGCTCCTGGCAGCGCACAGGGCCGGAATAAAAACGGTTATAATGCCAAAGGATAATGAAAAGGATCTGGGCGATATACCCAAAAACATAAAGAAGGAACTGAACCTTGTAATGGTGAAGAGTATGGACGATGTACTGAAAACAGCACTTATTAAACGGAGAAAACTATGAAGACCAGACTCATGACACCCGGCCCGACTCCGGTGCCGGAAGCAATTATGAAAGAAATGGCAAAGCCCATCATTCATCACAGGACCCCTGAGTACCGGGCAATCTTTAAAGAAGCAGTCGGGATCCTTAAAGAACTCCTCAGGACAAAAAATGATGTTGTCATATTCACCTCAAGCGGCACAGGTGCGATGGAGGCATCTGTTTGTAATCTGCTTTCTCCGGGAGACAAGGCAATTGTGGTAAACGGCGGTAAATTCGGAGAGCGCTTCGGAGAAATCTGCCGAGCCTATGGCATAGAGGTGGTATCCCTGGATATAGAATGGGGTACAGCCCCTGACCCTAAAGAGATTGAGAAGCTGCTTAAATCAAATCCCGATACAAAGGCAGTTTTTACAACCCTTTGCGAAACCTCAACCGCAACAGTTTATGATATCAGGACAATAGGAGAAATAATAAAAAAGACACAGGCCGTTTTAGTAGTTGACGTAATAAGCGGCCTTGGCGCGGATGAGTTCAAGCAGGATGAATGGGGAGTGGATGTGGCTATCGGCGGTTCGCAAAAAGGGCTGATGATACCCCCGGGCCTTGCTCTTCTTTCTATGAGCCAGAAGGCGCAGGCTCTCGCGGCTTCATCAAAGCTTCCAAAATATTATTTTGATTTTAAAAAATATAAAAAATCAGCCGATAAAGACGATGTGCCGTTTACACCGGCAATAACACTTATGATAGGCCTTACGAAAGCCCTCCGGGCAATAAAGTCAAAGGGGATAGACAAGACCCTTGCTTTTTATGCCGCGATGGCGGAGGGGCTCAAGAACTCGGTGAAGGCTATGGGCCTGGAGGTTTTTTCAAAATCCCCGTCAAATGCTGTCACAGCTATAAAGATCCCGGACGGGGCTGACGGCATAGCAGTTGTTAAAGAATTAAAGAAAAAAGGTATTCACCCGGCCGGCGGACAGGCCGAGCTAAAAGGGAAAATCATCAGAATCGCAACCATGGGTGCCATAACACAAGAAGACATAGATGCTACTGTAAAGGCATTGAAAGAAGTCTTAGGAAAGTAGGAGGAAGAGCATGCCTGTAAAGATATTGATCAGTGACCCGTTGGCAGAAGAGGGCTTGAAGATCCTGCAGGACGAGAAGTCCTTCAAGGTTGAGGTAAAGCCCAAACTTCCGCCCGAAGAGCTGAAAAAGATTATTAAAAATTATGATGCAGTCATTATACGAAGCGGCACAAAGCTGACAGGCGACATAATAGAGCAGGGCACAAAGCTCAGGGTGATCGGAAGGGCCGGAGTGGGCCTGGATAATGTTGACCTTGTTACGGCAACTAAGAAGGGTATCATGGTTGTAAACGCACCGGGCGGAAATACAACATCCACGGCAGAGCATACCATGAGCATGATCCTGGCACTTTCCCGCAATATCCCACAGGCGGATAAGTCCATTAAAGGCGGGGAGTGGAACAGAAAAAAATTCATGGGGGTTGAGCTCTATGGAAAGACCCTTGGAATCGTAGGCCTCGGCAGGATCGGGAGCGAGGTTGCAAAGCGCGCGCTCAGTTTTAAAATGAAAATAGTCGCCTACGACCCGTTTTTATCGGTTGAGAAGGCCAAGAAACTTGAAATAGAACTTGTGGACCTGGATGAATTATTCAAAAAATCGGATTACATAACACTGCACACCCCTGTTACGGATGAGACCAAGCACATGATAGGTGAGAGAGAGTTCAAGCTGAT
>CAYVIU010000041.1:0-9648 GCA_964451625.1 uncultured Planctomycetia bacterium
CAATCTGTCTTTGTCATTGTATGTCAGGTTTTTGCCGTCACGAGTGAAAATCAGATCCCCGCTGTCAAAATCCTCAACTCCAAAGGTGTAGCCGATGTCAAAGTCCAGGTCTTCAAATCTTGTCGAAGCTATAGCGGCTCTAAGAAAGTTATTCTGTCTGGGTATGCGATTTGCGTCTTCAGATCCTGCCCTGTCTGTAAAGCGCCTATAGACATTCGCAACACTGATCTTGTAATCTGTCAGGTTAAACTCTGCCAGGCCTCTTACGCGGTGATCGGTAAAATTATCATCGCTGTGTTCGGCAAACAAGTTCACATGCGCATCATAATCCAGACTGAAATCGTTGTCCGCCATTGAAAATTCCAATCCAGCTGAAGGATTAAGAATTGTTATAACATCGGATTTACCGTCTTTTTGTTCCAGGAATACGTTATCATCAAACTGCACATCTGTTCTAAGGGCGGTGTGGACAGTAAAAATCCCCACGTCTATGCCTTTTCTGTTGGGAAGGCTTGGGTTCCTGAGCCCTGCGCCCAGGGGATCAACCTTAACCCCTTCCCTGTTCGGCAGGCCTTCGTGTTTAACCAGTTCTGCCTGTGCTACATGGCAGGCACTAAATAATACTACAAGCGCCAAGGCTAAAATTTTATCTTTTCGCATATTCTTATCATTCCCCTGTTTTATATATCCTTAAGATAGGTTTTCTATTTAAATGGTGCTGGTTGATGACACTACGGGTCCTGCCCCGCCTCTGTCAGGCGTATCTTCCAGGGTAAAGCCTGGTGCCTGGCCGCCTGCCCCTCTAAAACTAAACGGGCTGTATGCTTCGGCTACCGCTGTCGCGAAAACAGGATTGTTCAAAAATCCCGTTATTTCACCCGAAGTCGGATATTCCCCGGGTTCATACGAAAAATCAATTGGGATGATACCCGCTATGTAGATAAGCTTTTCGCTTCCCGGCACATCATTTGTTCCGCCAAGAAGTGCATAAACCATATCAACAAACTCTGCGTAGGTGACGTTGGCAGCCGGATCAAGGCCTACAAAATTAGTGATACCTGCCGCTGCAAGGGCATTTGCCATCACTTCAAAATACTCTTCAACTGAAAGCTCCTCTGCTCCTGCCGGCAGCTCTACATTAAGCATGCTTACCAATGCCTGAGCTACATCATTGTTTGTCATTAATACCTCATCGGCTGCATGCACAGTGCCTGCCGCCAAAAATATACTGGCAATCAAAATCAATATCATTTTTCTCATTATCTTGTCCTCCTCGTGTTAAGTCTATTGGGTATCACGTATATATAATATCATATAAATATATCATACATAGGGTGAAATGTCAAATATTATAACTAACTTTTTTATTCTTAATTAACGCCCTTCCAGATGCATGTCCACGTACCTTGCAAGCACCTCTTTTACGCTTTCAGGGGGTAAAATAAGGAAATAATGGTCTATAATGGCGTGGCCTAATTCATGGGCCATAACAGAATCTGTTATGTTCGGCTCGCAGGTATATATCGTGTCATGTTTATAGACATAAAAGCTTACATGGCGCTTCTTTTGCTTGAAAATTCTGTAATATGCACGGTTTAATCCTTCCTGATCCGCAAAAATCTTTATTTTTACATTCATATCAGGAGGATACATATCAAGTATTTCCTGGGCGCGTTTATACAAGAGGTCCATCCTATAGGCAACTTTATCCGCGGGGTCGTTCAGACGCGCTGACGATAGGCCCCTTTCCAATGAAAACCTTCTCTTCTTCAGCTTTCTCTCTATTCTTTTCAGATCGGCTGTCGGTTTATAAAAAATAGTGCAGTAGGCGCCTTCCACAAAAAGCCAATCCTCATCCACCAAAACGGCATCACCGTCTCCGGCAATTGTTCTTGCGGAAACCCTGCTGTCCTGAGAAAAATCCGCATACTCGGCCAGAATGGCCCCATAAAAAGAAATTACATAGGCGCACGCCAGGATGCCTATTGCGGCCTCTTTTGATGCTATTGTCTTTTTCAGGATTTTTGAAAGCATAGTGTATATTACGTTTTAAACTTGGCCAGGATTGATTTTATGTTCTTGATTTTTTCATTTGCCTTCAGGGGCACACCGTCTGAACTTTTGATGATGGTCTCAACTTCCCTTACATCTTTTTTTACTTCATCCATATCCGTCCGGATTGCCTGAGTCATATCATTAAGGCCCTCGGCGAGCCTTTTTATCTCATCGCTGTGACGCAGACTGATCTTCTTCTGCAGATTGCCTGATTCTATTTCCTTGATGTCCTGCTCTATCCTGTAGAGAGGGCCTGCGATTTTATGCGAAGTAAAAAGAGTGATTATTATCGCCGCAATCCCTATCAGGAAGATAACAATCACACTGCTCAGGAGGACTGCCGGCAAAATATAATCAGCCGTGGTTTTTATCTTAAGCCTGGAATTTTCAAAAGTCGTTGTTACCGTAGACATTGACATGGCATAGATGATTGCCCCTGATATGATAGAGCCTATCACAACGAGGACGCAGAATTTGAGAATGAAATTCCTCTGGAACCTCTTATCAATAAAGTAATTTCTTCTCCTGTTTCGAGATTTATTTTGCATCTTAGTCCTCCCCGTTAATCTTTATTAATCTGAATTTCATCTAATAGTGTTTTGTCAATCTCAATCGAGGCTGATTCTTTCAGGTCCTTGATCCATTTTTCAAAGGCCTCCGGCCCTCCGCTCTCATCTATATCGCGCGCAAACTCGTTGGATTTATTTTTCAGAAGCAGCTTCAGCAGGGCCTGTTCCCAGTGCCTCTCTATCTCCTTCATGAATGCCTTATCTTTATCAAGCTTTTGCCTCTGGGCTTCCTGGAGCAGGACCTTCTTGGTTATCAAATCCTGAAGGAGCCTTTCCTTTGCGCTGGGAAGGTCTTCCGGCAAGTACCTCCAGATTAATGTAGGGTCTATCTCATTTTTGAAGTCCTCTACGGTCAGCTCATAATTATTTATCTTCGCCATTACGCGCATATCTCTCCCTTCCGTGCTGCTTTCGCATCCGGAAAAAACAAAAAGCGTCACCGACACACTCAATATCAGAAAAATTTTATTCTGTCTATTGCTAAGAATCAACATGTTCCCCCTCCTCATGCTTTAATAACTCAATAAGCTCCCACACCAAATAATACCACAGGAATCGTCTTTATCAAAATTTTAAAATCCAGGCCTATCGACCAATTATCCAGATATTTCAGGTCCAATTCCATCCATTCGTTAAAATCAACCTTGTTTCTGCCGCTCACCTGCCACAGGCATGTCAGCCCCGGCCTCATTGAAAGGCGTCTCCTCTGCCACGGCTCATATTGCCTGACTTCATTTGGTAAAGGCGGCCGCGGGCCGACCAGGCTCATATACCCCATGAAAACATTAAAGAACTGGGGAAGTTCATCAATGCTGAATTTTCTTAACACCCTTCCGACGGGCGTAATGCGCGGGTCATTTTTGATTTTAAAGATAGGCCCTTCCATTTCATTCAAGGCCGCTATTTCAGACAGCCTCTTATGCGCTCCTTTATACATGGTGCGGAATTTATATATAAGGAATTTTCTCCCGTTCAAGCCAACCCTCTCCTGCCTGTACATAATCGGGCCCGGGGAGGTAATCTTTATTAAAATGGCAGTCAAAATAAAAATGGGGCTTAACGCAATCAGGGCGGAAGTAGATACGATAAGATCGATTGCCCTTTTAGTAAAAAGCTGCCATTCCTCGGCAATCGTCGTTTCAAATGTCACGAGCGGGATACCGTCCAATTCTGTAAGATGTGAACGGGCCAATTTCATGTCAAATAAATCGACGGCTATAGTGGCCTTTATCCCTTCTGTCTCACAGGTCTTTATGGCCTTTTCTATATAATTCAGCCTGGATCTCGGCACTACAAAAACTGCCTCATCTATTGAGAATTTGTGTAATATGCCTGATATATCTTCAAGCTTTCCGACAACTTTGATACCGTTAATCACCTTTCCCAGGTGGGTGGCTGCATCGTCAATTATTCCGGAAACCCTGATACCCCATTCCGGATGGTTTTTGATCCTGTTGATAAAATTAACAGCGCGTTTGCCCGTTCCGATTATAAGCAATCTTTTGTAGTTATAGCCGCGCTTGCGGATATAGCGCACTATGGAGAGTATCAGCATCTTTTCGATGAGTATCGAGCCTGTACTTATAATCATAAAGGCTATAAAAAATAATCTGCTTATATATTTCAATTTAAAGACAAAAACTAATGACCCGAAAACTACGAATGTCAAAATTGCGGATTTAGCTATTATCCATGCAAATTTACGTGGTGTCTTTGTGCGGAGCGATCTATAAGTTCCATTTAAATAAAGTGTGCCGCACCAAAGCATAATCAGAAAAAAGAATACTACAAAATAGTCATTTGGCGACATAAATACATCTGTAACAGCCCTGGAGGGGTCTACGAGATTCAGCTTATGGAAAATGCGAAAACGATACCTCAGGGCAAAGGCAATAAAACACGCCATGGCAACAATAAAACCATCCAGCACAATAATGGCTCGCCTTATGACAGCATCTTTTTCTCTTAACATGATTTTTCCTTTAAGCCGGTTTCTCCAATAACAAAGGCCGCATATACAGTAAATAATAGCATATTTGCGGGAATATGGAAATTAAAATCTACCAAGCCGTGTAATGCAAGACTAAGCATGCCTATTGAGCAGCCAAGCACAACAGGATGGGAACCCATCTTTAGCAGGCCTCTCCCTATCACTGTCACTAAGAGCCAGGTCATAATTAACGGCGCCAATACACCCATCTCCGCCGCCATATGAAGATAATCGTTGTGGGCATAGTAGGTACGCGTATTAAGCCCCTGCGGCCTGTAGCGGGGAAATACCCATACAAAGCTCCCAAGACCTGTCCCTGTCAGAGGATTGTCGCGAATCATGCCGACAGTTCCCTGCCATACCCTAAAACGGGTCTCTATTGAAGCCTCGCCTTCGGTTATCCTGGCAAGGATATCCATGCGCTCTGAAACAAATTCACTTTTAACATAGGCGAAAGAAAAAATCAAGATTATCAGCAGTATCAAAATCGGAATGCTTTTTCCGGCAAGTAATCTCTTTTTTACTAAAATGATATTCATTAGAATGAGGGAAATCGCCAAAGAGATCCATGCCCCGCGCGATTGCGCAAAAATAAAAGCTGCTATTATCACCGCCAATGCCTCTATTAAAATCAATTTAACTACTGCGCTCATTGATCTATTATAATGAATGAGCGCTCCTATCGCTACCGGTATTACAAGTTCAAGATATCCTGAAAAATGGTTGTGGTTTACATATGTGGCAGCCAAAAAATCTCTTGGGCACCACCAGGCGTGCGGGAAAACCCCGAAATATTGCAAAAGCCCATAAAGAGAAATTCCTGCACCAATACAAATTATGAGGCCTATCAAACGCCTCCTCATCCTGCGGTCGTAATTGTTTGCTATAAGGTAATAAACACCCACATAGCCAAGGAGACGCAATAATGCATAAAAACTGTCGCGCTTATATACAGAAAATATAAACGAAACAATTGCAAGCAAAACAAATGCCATAATAGGCTTACCCAGAACTGTCTTCTGCAGTTTCTGATTATTATTCCACAACCATAGAAATACAAGGAAACCGATGGGTATAAGAGGCAAGGTTGACCATATTCTTACTGTTCCCCTGCCAATGGGCGTAAGGATCAAAATCAGGGCTATCCCTGTATACATAATCTTGTTATAGATTTTGCTCTTCATGCAATTTTACCGCTTTTGCCTCGCCAATAAATAAATTCCTATCTTCTCCCTTTTTTCTGTCTTTGGCATCGTTCGTGAAGGTAACACTTAAGACTTTCAAGCCGCCGTCTGTATTTACTTTGAATTTGTATCTTTCCCATTCCGCATTGTTAATGAATATCCCGGCTATTTCCTCCCCGTCCAACTGAATTATCATAAAGGGCCATATACCATGCGCTTCCCTGCCTTTTGCCTGGATTTCAATCAGGGCCTCACCTGCAGGGACACCTATCACCGCATCTATTGTTCCTGTCCAGTACATACTGCCGTTTTTGTATATATTATTCTTGTCTCTTTCAGAGGCACCCTGCCAATCCTCACGTAAAATCACACTTTTAGGGGACTGGTGAAGAACAAAGTTTTTTTTCATATTCTCAATCCTGCCTAATCTCCCTGCTCTCTCTGATTCAAAGTCCTCAGGCCTTTCCTTCTCTCTATAGAAATCGAGTCTTCTTTTCTGTTCCATATAATGCCGACCAAGGCTGTGTTCAATGACAAAAAAGAATAGCGCTTTATTGGTTTCCAGATCAGATGGAGTAATTTTTTGCAGGACCCTGAAATCTTTTGTATATTGCCATACTCTTGGATAAATGTATCTTCGGGCATACCAGGGCCTGTTTTTTAAAACATACCTTAAGCTATTTACAATCAACTCCCTCCCCTTTTCATCAAGAAGACCCCATGATGGTACCCCGGCGTAACCTACGAGATAAGACGTATAAAATCCATTCGGATCCCAGGATACTGCCCTTTCAAAATACCCCATTGCCGGAGCCTCTAACACTCCGAGTTTATACCAATATTCCGAAGACCTTGGGTTAAGGTCTAAGGCACGTCTATATAGCCTCTTTGCCTGATCCAGCCAAAGGGCCTCATCTTTGTGATAGGGGCTCTTGCGCACCAAAAAATCAGCATACCCTGCGATATGTCTTGTGTTAAGTGGATCAAATCTGATGGCGGATTTATATTTATCAGTTGATCTATTCCAGCGGTATCCGATTTCCAACCTCCTGGCTTTTTTAAACTCTACATTCGCCATAAGAGGCGCTATTATCACCGTCATTGAAATCAAAAACAAAATAATCAAAACTGCCTTAATTGCCAAATGTTTAATTCTGTCCATATGCATTACCTTTTGTCTACCCGGCTTACAATCTAACGATATGTCTTTTCGAGCTCCTGTTCCAGAGTAATCTGCGATTTCCAATTTAAAACTTTATATTGAACAATTTCCTATATGCCTCGATCAACACTTTTTTTGAATATTTCCATGCTAATTTGTCTTCTACCCGTTTCCTGCCATATTCACCCATCTTATGTCTTTTTTCAGGGTTGTCCAGAAGTTCTAATATTTTCTCTGCCATATCAACCTCATCATTCTTTCCTGCATATAATGAGGCCTCCCCAGCAGAAAAACGTCCCTCTTTAAGATCGAATTGCACAATTGGTTTTTTAAATGCCATATATTCCATAATCTTATTCATGGTGGATTTATCATTCATTTCATTTGCTACATCCGGATTCACGCAGATATCACATGTTGACAGGTATTCAACGAGTTCTTTGTCAGGGATTCGTCCGGTAAATTTTACCAGACCCTCAAGTTTTAGTTCTTCAGAATATCTTTTAATGTTTTCAACTTCAGGACCGCTTCCTATAAGAACAAACAGTATATCCTTTCTTTTCTTATTTATGTAGATATACTTTGCTGCTCTTAACAAATAATCAATTCCATCCTGTTTTCCCATTACTCCTACATACCCTACCATATGTTGCCTGCCTTCCTTTAATCGCTCTATTGGCGCTACAGGATTTAAATTATCAAGATCAGGTCCGCTGCGAACGACAAAAACTTTCTCAGGCCACATTTTTCCTCTTTTTACTGCTATTTCCTTATACGACTGATTTGTAGCAATTGAAATGTCAGCCATCATAAAAGTTAATCTCTCTAATAAAATCAGCAGATTATAAAGTATCTCCTTTTTGCCAAATTTCGCTACAAACAATTCAGGATTAATATCATGATGGTCAAATACAAACTTCTTGCCAAAACACTTAAATATCAAACCGATTAGGAACACATTATCCGGAGGATTACAGGCATGTATTACGTCGAATCCTTCCTTTAAAAATATTTTAAAAGCGAGCACTAATTCCCAGGCAAAGGCAGTTGTATATTCTTTTAAATAGCCCGAAAAGCTATTTCCTTCCGCAGGCAAAAAATGGCGGTAGATGGATACTCCTTTCAATTCTTCATAACTCGCCTCATAGCCTTTGCCTTTCGGGCAAATAACCGAAACTTTATATCCCGCCTCTTCCAAAGCAACGGCCTCGTTCCAAACACGTTTATCAAACGGAACAGGCAGGTTCTCAACAATGATAAGTATCTTCTTTTTGTTACCAGGCGATACCATCATAATTCCCCCCTGAACCCTTGTTCTTATCAATTCTCGCAAGGTCTATCACAAGCTGATCATTTCGTATCCTGTCGAGAATATTTTTAAATTCGTCTGCCTTGTTGCCGATTACGATAATCTCGCTATCATGCAGGACATCATCTAGATTTTTACACATCAATCGGGCGATATGCGGAATATGTTCGTCTATATAACGTTTATTCGCCCCGACCAGCTGCGCTATATTTACATTCCTATCATACAACTTAATTTTACATCCCTTTCCTAAAAGTGTTTCTATGACTTCTATCAATGGACTTTCCCTTAAATCGTCTGTCCCTGCCTTAAAGCTAAATCCCAAAATTCCTATCTTCTTCTTCCCTCTTTGTATTATATTTGATATAACGCGCTTTATCTGTCCCTGGTTGCTCTCAAGAAGAGAAGATAGCAATGGTGTTTTAAGATCTTTGGATTTCGCTTCATGTAAAAGAGCCCTTATATCCTTCGGGAGACAAGAACCGCCAAAGGCAAACCCCGGTTTTAGATAAGCGGGAGATATGTTTAATTTTGTGTCTTTGCAAAAAACATCCATCACTTCATGGCTATCAATACCGAACTGCTTACAGAGCATACCAATTTCATTCGCAAATACAATCTTGACGGCGTGAAAATTATTATCCACATACTTTATCATTTCGCTAACCTCTATTGAAGTTACCATTGTCTCCCCGGGTAAATTCTTGTATAGCACTTTTGTCAGCATATCTCCGCTTTTTCCATTAACGGTACCAATAACGGTTTTTGGGGGATTATAAAAATCATAAACAGACGTTCCCTCTCTCATAAATTCAGGGTTATAACATAACTCGAAATCAACGCCCAGTTTCTTTCCCGAACATCTTTCCAGCAATGGTATAACGATTTTTTTAGTTGTCCCCGGCAATAATGTGCTTCTCACCGTAATTACGTGATGTCCCTTTTTCTTCTTCAACGCCCGCCCAATCTGTTCGCAGACCTTTTTGATGTGCGTCAAATCAAGGCTGCCATTCGCTTTGCTTGGTGTCCCGACACAGATGAGAGAAATTTCGGAATTCAATATGGCTTCACCCGCATCCTGAGTCGCTCTCAATCTACCTTCGGCAGCAGCCTGTTTAATGATATCTCCTATCTCAGCTTCAACGATGGGGGATCGTCCTGTATTTATAAGATCTACCTTAACTTCGGAGATATCCACGCCTACAACACTATGCCCTTCTTTTGCCAAACACCCGCATACAACCGTTCCTACATAACCAAGTCCGAATATTGAAATCTTCACAATAGCTCCTCTTTTTATCGTTTTGCCATAGAAATAGTTGTTATGAACTCGCACTCCCCATGACGCTCACAACTATTTGCCAGTACATTCGTCTTAT
>CAYVIU010000041.1:9658-10544 GCA_964451625.1 uncultured Planctomycetia bacterium
CGAATTTCTTCGACTCCCATCCCAATATAGGATTCTCATCACCATGAATTAAATTAGCATTAAACTTCTTATCTACCAACAAATAAATATGACGATTGCCGTTAGTGATCCTCCACTCATTATTTCCTAAATCCTTAGCAGCGCACTTTTGAGAAAGGTGAAAATATTGCTCTATCAAATGCCTCTTCTTCGCTATTATCTTGTCTCTAATGGTAAACATTTTACTTTTCTTGTCAAGACATATCTCTCTTGTATGTAATACCGGGTCGTTCAATCGCATGTATCCATTATGATTGGCAACAATACGGTCATATCGGTCTGTCGATTCCCATTTTTCCTTTTTTGCTTCTGCCTTCTTAAGCCACATAAAATTCCCACCTGAAACCGACTGGTTTTTTTTGTCGATCCTTATAGTATTATGCGCCGATGTTTCCCTAAAATAGTCACGCCATTCTATCTGTGTATGATAGGCGTAGGTGCCTGGATCAACAAAAAAGTCTTGGCCGCCAACATTTAAGGTAAAACTCAACGCATCGCTATGGCCGTGAGCCGCTATGCTGAGATATCCCAGCGAGCCGCAATCAAATACAGCCTTAATTTCATCTTCTGTGTTTTCAGATGCGCCTAAGATATAATATCCGCCTTTTTCAAAGGCCTTTACGGGCAAAGATACCTTTTTATCTAATGCATTAAACTTTTTCCAACCCTCTATTCCCAACAGCCAAAACGATTTTTCGTCAAATTGGCCTGCCTTCTTTGCAAAATCACCTCTTTTAAATAACACAGCGCCCGTAGCAAGGAGGGATTGATATGGGTTGAAATCCTCGTTGTCTGATAAAACAACCGCATATCCATCATCAGAATCGCCGATATTAGGGGTATTTCC
>CAYVIU010000042.1:0-10148 GCA_964451625.1 uncultured Planctomycetia bacterium
TTGACAGCCGCACAGCAGGCCTACAGAAAAAAGGTCGGCGTTGTAGTGACGGTTGACTGCGGTGTAAGCGGGATAAAGGAAATAGGCTATTTAAAAACCTGCGGTATTGATACAATAGTCGTAGATCATCATAAACCGGGCCCGGAACTCCCAAAGGCCTGTGCGATTATAGACCCCCTTCAGAAAAACTGCACATACCCCTTTAAATATCTTGCAGGCGTAGGGCTTACATTTAAACTTGTACAGGCCCTTCTGGGTAAAAAACCGGCCCAGCTCAGAAAGCACCTGGACCTTGTTGCCCTTGGTACGATTGCAGATGTCTCGCCCCAGCTCGGAGAAAACAGGATCCTTACCAGGTGCGGGCTTATGGCAATGGCAGAAACCAAAAACGTCGGCATAAAAGAACTTATCCGCGCATCCGGCCTTATCGGAAAGGAAATCACATCAAGGCACATCGGCTTTATATTGGGGCCGAGGATAAATGCCTCCGGCCGTATCGGGTCTCCCAAACTAGCATTGCGGCTTTTGACCACCAGGAATCGCGAAGAGGCAAAAGAACTTGCAAAGACACTTGACCGGGAAAACAGAAACCGCCAGAAGGTGCAGGGCGCAGTTTATGAACAGGCACTCGATAAAGCCAACAGAGAAGTAAATTTTAAGGAACACAAGGTGATTGTTTTATCCGGAGAGGGCTGGCACCCCGGGGTTATAGGCATAGTTGCATCGCGCCTTGCGGAAAAATTCTACCGGCCCACAGTGATGATAAGCCTCCAGAAAAATATAGGCCGCGGGTCTGCGCGCTCCATCAAGAATTTTCATTTATTTGATATTATCTCAAGGTGCAAAGAACACCTTGAGACCTTCGGGGGCCATGAGGCTGCATGCGGGCTTACAATATTACCGAAATTCGTAAACAAATTTAAGGAACATATAAACAGCGTTGCCTCGGATGTGCTTTCTCCGGAGGATCTCCTGCCAAGCCTTGAGGCCGACATGGAAATACCGCTGTCCGGGCTTTCATCCGGGCTTATAGGCCAGATAGAGAAACTCGAACCTTATGGGCCATGCAACCCGAGGCCGTTGCTTGTTTCAAGAAACCTCACTGTAAAACATGATCCCAAGATCGTCGGGCGTAAAGGGGTCAAGATGTGGGTCACTGACGGGGGTATTACCTGTGAAGCGCTTATTTTCGGGCTTGAAGATACCAGCGGGATTTCAAAGGAAAGCGTTGTTAATCTGGCATACACCCCTTCGGTAAACAGCTGGCGCGGGGTGAGTTCAATTCAGCTGGACCTGAAAGATATTAAAGGGCCTTCCTGACCTTTCCGGCCTTAAGGCATTTGGTGCAGACACGAATCCTTTTAGGCGCACCTTTGATGATAGCGCGCACAACCTGCAGGTTTGGCACAAAGACACGCTTGGTTATACCTGTTATCTTTTGGCCTGCGCCGCCTTTTTTCCTGGCGAGTCCGCGTCTTTTTATTGTACGGCCGGCACGCGGGCCTTTACCGCAAATTTTACAGAATTTAGACATGGCAAGATATTACCACAAGAGATAAGAAAATGCAACACAAAAAAGATCTTGATATTTCCATCCGGTACGTAAAAGGGGTAGGCCCCAAGAATACGGACCTCTTTAAAAAGGTGGACGTCGAAACCGTCCTGGACATACTTTATTATCTCCCTTATAGATACGAAGACAGGTCCAACTTTGTTTCCATTAAAGACATAATCCCGCACAAAAACTCAAGCATAAAAGGCCGGATCAAATCCGCCTCCGGTTTTACCACAAAAAAGGGAGTGAGCGTATTCCAGATAAAGATTGATGACGGGACAGGCGAGATCTTCTGCGTGTGGTTCAATCAGCCTTATATGAAGAGATTTTTTAAGGAAGGGCAGAAGATAATCGCTTACGGGAAGGCCGAGCGCTATGACAAGCTCCAGATCAACCATCCCGAATATGAAATAATCTCCGACGACGAAAAAGACTCTGTGCATATAGGCAGGATTGTCCCCATATACCATCTTTCGGGAGACCTCCCCCAGAGATATTTAAGGACGGTCGCATTCAATACCATCAGCCAGTACAGGCGCGGCATCACCGATATCCTCCCGACAAAGATCCGCGCAAGAAACAAACTTGTGGACCTGAAATTTGCCCTGTCCAATATCCATTTTCCGGCAAGCCTTGAAAACATGAAACGCGCATATAAAAGGATCGTCTTTGACGAATTCTTCCTCCTGCAGCTGGCAGTCGCTCTTAAAAGAAAAAATTTTAAGGATGAAGTCTCCGGGCTTTCCCATAAAGTGGAGGGGGGACTGATAGAGAGTTTTAAAAAGGCCCTGCCGTATAAGCTCACACCGGGTCAGCGGAAGGCGGTAAAAGACATAGAACGTGACATGACTTCTTCAAAGCCCATGAACCGCCTCCTCGAAGGGGATGTTGGCTCAGGAAAGACTGTAGTCGCCGCCCACGCGGCCATAATCACAATCCAGAACGGAAACCAAGCTGTCTTGATGGCGCCCACAGAGATCCTGGCCGAACAGCACTTTGTGACCCTCTCAAAACTTTTTAATCCCCTCGGCATAAATGTAACGCTCCTCATACACAGCATGAAGCCTGAAGCAAGAGAGGCCGCATTCAGTCAAATAAAAAGCGGCGAAGGGGATGTGGTGATAGGCACGCACGCCCTGATACAAGAAAAGGTGGAATTTAAAAAATTGGGCCTTGTTATAATAGACGAGCAGCATAAGTTCGGAGTCGCACAGCGCGCTAAGCTGAAGACAAAAGACCAAAACCCCGACTGTCTCCTGATGACGGCAACGCCTATACCCAGGACGCTTGCGCTCACTGTCTACGGAGACCTTGATGTTTCTATAATAAAGGAACTGCCGCCCGGAAGAAAACCGATTACGACTTACTGGCTGGAGGAATCCAGGCGGGAAAAGATTTATAATTTCATCAGGGAAGAAGTCTCCTCGGGGAGGCAGGCATATATTGTGTATCCCCGCATAGAAGAATCAAAATCAGTCAATATCAAATCCGCCGAGGCAATGTATGAAGAATTAAAAAATTATATCTTTACGGATCTTGAGATAGGCCTTGTGCACGGAAAGATGAGCGGCGATGAAAAAGAAAAAATGATGAAGAAGTTTAAAAAGGGTTCGGTCGACATACTTTTATCCACAGTTATGATAGAGGTGGGGATAGACGTGCCCAATGCCACTCTGATGATGATTGAAAACGCAGAACGCTTCGGCCTCTCACAGCTTCACCAGCTGAGAGGGAGAATCGGAAGAGGGGAGTTTGATTCCTATTGTATATTAATGGCCGATCCTAAAACCGAAATTGCAGAGTCCAGGCTCAGAGCAATCTCTGAAAGCTCGGACGGCTTTAAGATAGCCGAACACGATTTCAGCCTGAGGGGCCCCGGAGAGATCTTTGGCACGCGCCAGCATGGCCTGCCTGAGATCAGATTCGGGGATATCCGCAACGATCTTGAGATCATGGAGATTGCCCGCAGGGAGGCATTCGATATTATAAGCGAAGATTCCGGTCTTACAAGGCCGGAACACAGTGCAATAAAGGACAGCTTATACCAGCGATTCCACGGTAAGCTGGACCTGATCAAAGTGGGCTAAGCATATGAACATTATAGGCGGCATGTATAAAGGCAGGGTTATATCAATGCCCAAGGGGCCTGATATAAGGCCTACCTCAAACAAGGCAAGGGAGGCCCTTTTCAGCATACTCGGAAGCTGTGTCATAGACTCGAGGGTATTGGATCTTTTTGCCGGGTCAGGGGGCCTGGGGCTTGAGGCGATGTCAAGAGGGGCCGGGGAGGCTGTATTTGTTGACAATCACCCCAAATGCATCAATGTAATAAGAAAGAACCTGGAAGCCCTGCAGCTGGCTGAAAAATCAAAGGTTATGAAGCTCAATGCGGATCTTGCCATTAAAAAACTCGCCCATAAAGAGAAATTCGACCTTATATTCATGGATCCACCGTATTTCAGGGATTTGGTAAAAAAAACCTTGATAAATCTGGACCAATATGATATATTAAATCACTCTGGTTTAATCATTTGCGAGCACCACAAAAAAGAGGGCCTGCCGGAGGAAATAGCCTCTTTCAAGAGGCTGAAAACGAACCAGTACGGCGACACGGCACTCTCAATCTATAAAACAAAATGAAAAGAAGAGCGGTATATCCGGGCACATTTGACCCGGTCACAAACGGCCATATAGACATAATCAAGCGCGGGGCGCATATATTTGATGAGCTCATAGTTGCCGTTGCGGTTGAGGTTGAAAAGCCATGTCTTTTTTCTCCTGAGGAGCGTATGGAAATGCTCAGGAAATCAGTCAGGTCCCTCGGCAATATAAAGGTAGACTCGTTCAGCGGCTTAGCTGTTAATTATGTTAAATCTAAACGTATTAATGTTATAATTAGAGGGCTAAGGATGATCTCTGACTTTGAATATGAGTTCCAGATGGCCCTCACCAACCGGAAGCTGAACAAAAATATAGAGACAGTATTCATGATGCCCAATGAAAGTTATTCCTACATCTCAAGCCGCCTTATCAAAGAGGCCGCATCGCTGGGGGCGAAGCTCAAGGATTTTGTCCCGTCTTTCGTTGAGAAGAAGTTGAAGGAGAAGCTTTGCATTACATAAATGAAATAAGAAGAAAGGCCGTCAATAATCCCAAAAATATAATTTTACCCGAGGGAAGCGAAGACAGGGTCATCCAGGCAACCAAAAAGATTACCAGGCTCGGAATTGCCCATATTACGCTTCTCGGAGACGAAAAGGCAATCCAGGCAAAGCTCGGCCGGACCCTTATAAAAGAGGGAAAGGTCGAGATAATCAATCCCAGGCAGTATAAAAACATAAAAAGAATTGCCTCAGGCCTTCATGCGATCCGCAAGAGAAAAGGGATGAAGCTTCAGGAGGCAAAAAGGCTTGTAACAGGTGAACCTATATATTTTGCAGCAATGATGGTGAGGCTCGGCCTGGCAGATGGATTTGTCGCAGGGTCGGCATATACTACGCCCAACGTCGCAAAGGCGGCTATTCAATGCCTTGAAAAAGAAAAAGGCGTAAAGATAATCTCAGGCGCATTTATAGTTAATATGAAAGACCCTAAGTTCGGCAGAAACGGAAACTTCATATTTGCCGACTGCGCCATAGTCCCGAACCCTGATTATAAACAACTCGCGGAGATCGCAATTGTCTCGGCGCGCCTTGCAAAATCCATTTTAGGCATGGTGCCCAGGGTTGCCATGCTGAGCTATTCCACAAAGGGCTCCGCAAAGGGCGAGCTCGTGGAAAAGGTGAAGATGGCCAAAGATGAAGCGAAAAAAATGGACAGTTCCCTGGATATAGACGGAGAACTCCAGCTTGATGCCGCAATCATACCCGAGGTGGCGCGCATCAAGGCGCCCAAGAGCAAGGTGGCAGGAAAGGCAAACGTATTGATATTTCCCAATCTTGATTCGGGTAATATTTCGTATAAACTGACTCAGCGGCTCGCCGATGCAAAGGCGATAGGGCCGATCCTGCAGGGGCTTTCCAAGCCGTGCAGCGACCTGTCCCGCGGATGCAGTGTTGATGACATCGTTGACACAGTAGCAGTTACCTGTGTTAGAGCACAATAGAAAAGAAACAAGGAGTAAGAGATGGCAAATCCGAAAAGAAGGCATTCAGCACAGAGACAGGCAAAGAGAAGGGCGAACTGGAAACTGGAAAAGATAAACCTTTCAGTCTGCCCGCAATGCAAAGAAGCAAAACTGCCCCATCGTGTTTGTCCGCATTGCGGATACTATAAAGGCAGGATGGTAGTCAATATGAAGAAGGAAAAGAAAAAGAAGAAAAAATGAAAATAGCCCTGGACGGCATGGGGGGAGATAAAGCCCCCGGTGTAACAGTAGAAGGTGCGGTAAGCGCGGCGAATGAATTTGGCTACGATATTATACTTGTGGGCAAAAAAAATGTCCTGGAGCAGGAATTAAGCAAGTATAAGGTAAAGAGCGGAAAGATAGAGATTCATGATGCCCTGCAGGTAGTCGGCATGGGCGAGAGCCCGATAGTGTCTATAAGGTCAAAGAAAAATTCCTCCATATCCGTAGCTGTAAGGCTTGTGAAAGAAGGAAAGGCCGATGCATTTGTCTCCGCCGGAAATACAGGGGCTGTTGTATGCGCTGCTACTTTTATAATAGGCCTCCTGCCGGGAATCGAGCGGCCGGGTATCTCGGTTGTCTTTCCCACATCCAACGGCACAAATGCAATGATGATAGACGTCGGCGCGAACATTGATCCCAAGCCAAAACACCTCTTTCAATACGGCCTTATGGCCGATGCATATTCCAGATACATCCTGGAGAAATCTAATCCAAACATAGGGCTTTTAAGCATAGGCGAAGAAGCGACCAAGGGGACGGACTTTGTAAAGGATACACATAAATTATTAAACCAGAGCGGACTCAACTTCATAGGCAACGTAGAGGGAAGAGACATATTCACAGGAAAATGCGACATAGTCGTCTGTGACGGCTTTGTGGGAAACGTTGCGCTTAAAATCACAGAATCCCTGGCGGGTGCCGTGGGCACATTACTCAAAAAAGAACTCTCAAGGAGTTTAGTGACAAAAATAGGCGCAGGCCTGTGCCGGTCAACCTTTGCCGCATTGAAAAAGGAACTGGACTATGCCGAATACGGAGGCGCTCCCCTCCTGGGCGTAAATGGTGGAGTTATAATTTCTCATGGCTCTTCCTCTGCCCGCGCAATAATGAATGCAATCAAGGCCGCCCACGGTTTTGTTGCCAAAGAAGTGAATGAACATATCACAGAAGGCCTGAGCAATTATAAGGAAGGGCTCTCATAAATGTACTATAAAGGTAAAAGAATAAAGGCCGCTTTCCAGGATGTGGGCATTGTCGGTCTTGGCGCATATCTGCCGGAAAAGGTTTTGACAAATGCCGATCTTGAAAAGATGGTAGATACCACGAGCGACTGGATTGTTACCAGGACCGGCATAAAAGAACGCAGAATTGCCGGTGAGAACGAGGCAACCAGCGACATGGCCGTCGAAGCGGCCAGGCGCGCGCTTCGTGATGCCAAACTCAAACCAGAGGATATCGGACTTATTATAGTAGCTACAATTACCCCGGATATGTTTTTCCCATCAACGGCATGTGTGGTACAGGACAAGCTCGGCATAAATAACGTTCCCGCTTTTGATATAAGCGTAGCCTGTTCAGGATTTATCTACGGGCTTGCCATTGCAAATCAGTTTATAGGAACAGGTACATATAAGCACGTCCTTGTTATTGCGGCAGAAAAATTATCATCAATTACGGATTGGACTGACAGGAGTACGTGTGTGCTTCTCGGAGACGGCGCAGGCGCTGCGATCCTTGGCCCTGCGAAAAAGGGCAGGATACTCTCAAGTTATTTGGGCGCAGACGGCTCTAAGGGGGATCTGTTGAAAATGCCTGCGGGCGGCTCAAGGATACCCGCTTCACAAAAGACAATAGAAGATAAGCTTCACTTTCTTAAAATGGAAGGGGCTGAGCTTTTCAGGCATGCAGTCAGGATGATGGCGGACGCCGCACTCAAGGCAACAGAACCCCTGGGCCTTAAAGGAGAGGATATAGACCTCATCATACCTCATCAGGCAAACATAAGGATATTGAACGCAGTTGCAAAGAAGATGGGTATTGACCCGAAAAAGAAATTATATCTTAATATAGAAAAATACGGAAACATGTCCGCCGCATCCACTGCCGTTGCATTGGTTGAGGCAGTCCAGGAAGGACGCATACGCAAAAATGACACAATCCTTCTCGACGCATTCGGCGCCGGCCTTACGTGGGGGGCAATAGTATTAAAATGGTAGGAAAGGTCGCATTTATATTTCCCGGCCAGGGTGCGCAGTATGTCGGAATGGGTAAGGACTTGTATGATAGTTCCCTTGACGGAAAAAAGATTTTTGATGAAGCAAACAGGATTTTAGGTTTTGATCTTTGTAAACTTTGCTTTGAAGGCCCTAAAGAGGAGCTTTCCTCAACACCAAACAGCCAGCCGGCAATTTTGACTACAAGTATTGCGTTTCTTGCGGCCATGAAAAGGAATTTTCCGAATCTAAAACCCTCAATGGCCTTAGGCCTGAGTCTTGGCGAATACTCGGCATTAGTTGCCGCAGGCGCTATCGAATTCAGTGATGCCTTAAAGCTGGTGCATTTACGTGGCCGGGCCATGGAAAGGGCATCGCAGAAACATCCCGGGACAATGGTCTCTCTCATTGGGATAAGCGATATAGATATTGTTAATGATATTTGTAATACAAGCGGTGCCGCAATAGCCAATTTAAACTGCCCCGGTCAGGTTGTCATATCGGGTGAACATGAATCAGTTGAGAAGGCCGAGGCATTAGCTAAAGAGAAAGGCGCAAAAAGAGTCATAAAGCTAAATGTAAGCGGTCCATTTCATTCTTCTTCCATGACGGAAGCATCGGAAGAATTACGAGAGGCCCTGAAAGCTGTAAAGATAAATACACCGTCCATCCCGGTTATAAGCAATGTTAATGCTGAAAGCGAAGACTCTGAAAGCAGGATTAAGAAAAATCTGGTCAAGCAGGTGGATCATACGACCTATTGGGAAAAATCTATTAAAGAAGTTGCCGGCCGGGGCGTGTCCACATTTATTGAAATAGGGCCCGGCAAGGTGCTGAAAGGCCTTTTGCGCAGGATTGATACAGCGTTAGTCGTACATAGCGCAGGGACCGCGAAAGAGATAGAGGAGTTGAAAAATGTTATTAAAGGATAAGGTATCATTGATTACAGGAGGGGGAAGAGGCATAGGTAAAGAGATCGCGCTCCTCTTGGCAAAAGAGGGCTCAGATATCATTATCTGCGACGTGGACAAGGCTTCCTGTGAAACCGTGCGCGGAGAAATCGAAAAACTCGGAAGAAAATGCATGGATTTTCAGGTTGATGTGACCGACTCCAAACAGGTTGATGAAATGGTCGCAAAAATACTTGACAACTTCAAAAAACTTGATATACTAATCAACAACGCCGGCATAACACGTGACGGACTTCTCATAAGAATGAAGGAATCGGACTGGGACGCGGTATTGAGTGTGAATCTGAAAGGCGTATACAACTGTACCAAGGCCGCAACCAAGCTGATGATGAAAAACCGTTATGGAAGGATTGTAAACATCGCCTCTATAATCGGGATCATAGGCAACGTGGGGCAGGCGAACTATGCCGCCTCTAAGGGCGGTATAATAGCCTTTACAAAAAGCGTTGCCAAGGAGATGGCGAGCCGCAATATAAATGTAAATGCGATCGCCCCCGGGTTCATTGATACAGAGATGACCAAGAAGCTGCCTGACGGCATCAAGCAGGCAATGCTTAAAGAGATCCCTCTAAATAGATTTGGCGGGCCAACTGACGTGGCAAAAGTTGCACTATTCTTAGTTAGTGAGGCTTCAAGCTATATCACCGGCCACGTCATAAACGTGGACGGCGGATTAGTAATGTAGTATAAAAGGAGGAAAAATAATGGCGTTAGACGAAAAAGTAAAATCAATTATTGCTGAACAGCTCGGAGTGAAGAAAGAAGAGGTCACCGAACAGTCAAAGTTTATTGATGATCTCGGTGCAGATTCATTAGATACCGTAGAACTGGTAATGGCTCTTGAAGAAGAATTCGGCATTGAAATTCCGGATGAAGATGCCGAAAAAATGACAACAGTCGGCGAAGCCATTAAATACATTAACGAAAAGTCCAAATAGGCCGGTTAATCAATAAATGTCCAGAAGAGTTGTAGTTACCGGTTTAGGTGTTATATCTCCTATAGGTAATGCGGTTAAAGATTTTTGGTCAAACCTGCTTGCAGGAAAGAGCGGCACGGCCAGGTTGACTGCATTCGATCCTACCTCTTTCAGCTGTCATATTGCGGCTGAAGTCAAAGGGTTTGACCCGTCAAAGTACGCCTCACACAAAGAACAGAGAAGGCTGGACTATTTTGTTTTATTTGCTCTTGGCGCCGCCAAAATGGCAATAAAAGATAGCGGCATGGATCTGGAAAAGGAAGATAGAACAAAAATAGGGGTTATTGTAGGCTCGGGTATAGG
>CAYVIU010000043.1:0-10127 GCA_964451625.1 uncultured Planctomycetia bacterium
ATCATATAGCACAATTGCTTGCTGGAAGAGCTGTTTCACATTATCTTACGGAACCCGTTTGTCAGGACCATCCCGGCCTTGTTGATATATACCTTGAATTTGGGGCACAGCTCATAGATTCAAAAAACAGAGACGAAAACCTTAGCGATGAGCTCAAGCGGCATTTTGAAGCACAACTTCAAGAAGTCCTGGATGCTATATATAATCTCAAACCCAGAAGCTTAAGAAAAAGCCTTCTTGAGCCTGTGGAAAGAATGGGCAGGATAGCCTTTTATCCGGATTTATACAATGTATTAGGAAAAATGGGTGTCTGGACTACTTTATTTCATCTCTTAATTAAGGAAGCCAGGATGAATCTTGCAGCAGGAAACATTGAAGAGCTTATATTTAATATCCAGGACCGCAATATCATAAGGTATTTAGGCACTGTCAATGAACCGGATCAATGGCTTATCGCAGAAGAGAAATTATTATTGAAGGAATTTACTGGGTTCATAGAAGAAACCAACGCCGCCATAGAAGAGATGTTTGCCGAATTCCAAAGGACGCTAGGGTTAGAAGATATTGAAGAGGCGCAGAGATTAAAAACCGAATTCACCAATTTAAAACAGTCTTTCGAGCCGGGCATACACGAACCGCAGCTCAAAGGCATTGTTGATAGTCTCTCAGCTAAAATTGAAGAAATGGAAGCCGCTCTCCCTGCCAAGACCTCGCCGCTAACGGAACAGACGTTAAAGGATCATGTAATTGCAAAAAAAAGAGAAGAAACAAGCGATGCCGTCGAAACCAGTAAAGACATGCTTGTCAGTAGGTGGCGTGATAAACTAAACCTGGTTTTAGCGGTAGCCAGGGCCGTTTCAGCATATCACAAAGAAGGAATACTCATTAAAGAACTAACATGGAATAATATCATGGTTAGGCCGGATGGAAGCATATACGTCATAACTCATGATAACACCATTCGCCTGGATCAGGCTCCAGAAGACATCCCCTCGATAAGTAGAGAAATTCAAAGATCCGAATTCTCCGAAAGGCCGGTTATTTTCATAAACAATTCTCCGCATGACCTGGAAAGACTAAAAGATTTCCTAACAGTTCCGTTGAATATTTACAATTTCGGGCTTAATATGGCTTTGATATTGGATGTTTCCGGCATAACACGATGTCCGCGTCACCATGACTTTGAGGCTGCAGGCACCTTAACAAATGTTTTAAGCCGCCTTGATCGAGATGTCCAGGAATATATAAGTTATGCTTCTGTGGCGCAAAATGAAGACGATTTAGAAATTTACAGAGCAATAGCAGATAGTTTCAGAATTGCAGTGAGATGCCTTGTAGATCGAACCAAGCGTTACCCGGACATGGACAGCGTCATCGCAGACCTCGAAGACTGTATCAATAGGCTCAGCCGCACCTCGCCTGCGGAAGAACCTGCAGGCACATCTGCAGAAGAGACTGTAAAATTAGAAAGCCATGAAGCAACTTCTCAGCTAGAAAGACGAAGTGTTGGCGCCTGGAAAGCAATTTCAAGGGCAACCGGCATAAGGGAAGATGCCGATACAGTTTTAAGTTTCCTAAAAGAATATTTTATGGAACATCCAGAGTCTGTTCGTGTAGTAATACCTGTGAGCGTTTTATATGCCGAAATGCTTAAAACCATTGACTATGACTTTAGACTATGGAAATTTTTGGGTGTCCTTAAGTATGTGGTTGCTGCAAATGGCTGTGGCTGGTTTCCTACTATGAAGGAAGATGATCCGGAAACATTCGTACTTTACAAAGAATGGCTTGATGGAGAAAAAGAATGCGATCCGGGAGAGCACTTTATTCTTAGAGATCTCCCGCGGCGTCATGCCAAGCCCATAGCTTCAGGCGAGGAACACAAAGCTGCTACGAAAGAAATCGATAAAGAAGCAAGGATAGCGGCTATTAGGAGAATTGCCGGGGAATTTCATGAAAAGCACAGGAAAAAACCTACATGGGGCAAGGTCGCAAAACTATTGGATGAAGAAGAAACCGACAGAAGAGTTAACCGTGATAACCTTCATAAGTGGCTTGCCAATAAGGATATCCCATTGTCAAATTTTGATGATTGCATACAGCGCGGGCAGACCAAATCTCTTGTAGAAACAAGATTTGCCCAGTTGAGGGAGATTATAGAAGAATTACTGCTCCGCAAAAAAGATAAAGACCCCAGGCCAAAGGAGATTACAGAATTACTTAATCAACGAAACCCGGATAGAAAAGATATCAACCCTCAAGTCCTTGGAAATTGGCTTCGTACACATGAAAGCTCTATACCTGAACTTATTGCATCCGTAAAAAGCGATATGCAATCCCGCTCTTCTCCGACGACCGAAGAGATAGAGAGCCAGGTAAAACTGACCCTGAAGGATGAGTTAAAGATATTCTTTACAAGGCTTCCAAAAGATGGGATAGAGGTCTTCATAAGAGTGTTCACGGCCTTAGTAGGTATACCAGGCGTAAGCTTTACCAGTTATAAAACTATAGAGCAACTAGTTGTATCGGGAAGCATTCCAACCCAGCTTTTAATCGCAGCTCCTGTTTCATATATAGTTTTCGCAGCAATGATATGCCTCTGCTGCCACCCCATTATTAAGCATAATTTCAGTAACACTGTAATGCTCGAACGCCTCGAAAAAATGTACGACGATTATTATACAGAGCTGACAATACAAATAAAGATTACCCAGGAAAACAAAGATCCAAAACGCTTTACCAGCCTTTATTCCGAGCTTAGAAAAGCAACTGAAGATTGCAATAGGGCATTTCTCATGATGTATAATTTTCTTGATAACTTAATTTCTAAAAAAGAGATGACAGAAGATGAAGAGCAAAGAGCGATAAGACTTAGAACAAAAGTTTATAGTATTTTTGGTAAATTATTCCAATTGGAAACAGCTTTAGGGCTTTTTATGCCGTCAATACCAGTTAAGTCATCATTGCCGGCAACAACAATTGTTAAACTTACTCAACGCGGACCTGTTAGAATGAAGATTAATCCCGATGTAAGGGAGGAGAGGAAAGGAGAAAGTGAAAGAAAAGCGTTAGACGATATAATGAACAAATTAATAAGAAATCACAGAGTTGCTAAAATCAAGCGTACTTCACCTACTGAAGCTGCAAATATTAAGGCCCGGATATTAGTGACAAAGCTGGAATATTTAGATAGATTAACAGAAGTATCAGGCCTATTACCGGATACAGGACCCATACCTATGGGCCTTGATGGATTTGCTGAGAAAAAGGCCCTATCCATACAGACAATCAGTCAAAAAATTGATAAGGTTGTAACCGATCCGGAAGAAGCAATGTTATTCTTAATCAAGATAAACAACCATCTTAGGCAAATCGAACAAGCCGCATGGAAACTCGAACGCATAGATCCAAAAACAGACGGCTATTACAAGGAAAAGATTAGAGGATTATTGGAGAGTGCTAAGGAAGAGGCATACATGCTTCTTGCAAAGTTAGAGGCCTTGAGCAAAGGCATGAGAGAAATTGCAACTACTGACAGTACAAGGGGTTATCAAGATACAGCCCTGGCCCTTGAGACACTCAAGGTGTTAGACAAGGCCCTGGTTAATTTCAGGAAGCGAATAAGCAAAGTAATCACCAAGCTTAGCGAATTCGAAAAAACACTCCGCCTCATCATACTCCCGGCCCCATTGAGGAGACGCAATCTTGATGAAATCGAACGAACCCACACCCGCCTCAACCACGCCTAATCCGAAAAGGGGATGTTTCACTACTTTCACTACTGTTATGCTTTCAGCATCCTCAAATAATCTCGTTGAGTTTCATTAACTACCCTGGAGATAAACCTGATAAAATCCTTATCATCTTCATGCGCTTTTTCTAATGTCGATATATAATCTTGGCGTAAAACAGGCGGAATTATCGCTAAACAATAGCCTTTCTGCAAAAGAATGAGATTCATCAGTAATCTGGCTACTCTGCCGTTGCCGTCAATAAAGGGATGTATAAAAACAAATTCTTTATGTGCCACGGCTGCATATTCCACTGGATGACGAGTTTTGCTTATGTTTTT
This sequence comes from uncultured Planctomycetia bacterium, assembly GCA_964451625.1. Taxonomy (GTDB): domain Bacteria; phylum Omnitrophota; class Gorgyraeia; order JABMRJ01; family CAYVIU01; genus CAYVIU01. The sequence continues at coordinate 4,073 of CAYVIU010000043.1, forward strand.
CATATTGCGTGTAAAATTTTCCATAAGACCGGCTATTTTCTCAGGTGGAGGAAGAATATATTTGGATCCGCTTATAAAAACCTTCTCTTTTCTATATTTTCCCGCCTTACCTTCATCAAGGCGTTGATAAAAAAGTTTATGCAATTTTTTGATATTTGCCTCTGTAACAGCCCCGTTAGCGGCTAGCCTATAAATCCAGTCATAAGCCTCACTGTGACCGATGGCCTCATAATGATCCTTTAAAGGTTTACCACCTATGGTTATACCGTCTTCTAAAACTATCTTAGTTTCAGTAAGGGTTAAGGAGTTTCCTTCCAGGGCGTTGCTGGCATAGGTTAAGCCCACCCTAAAATATTCCTTAAGCTGCTTAAGCATGTGTTTTGACAAAGGCCTGTAGGAATTAATCTCTTTTTGAAGCTTATCTATTTCGGTAAATATTTCTCTCATATCTAAAATGTACCATATTTTATGGCAAACGTCAATCGAAAAGGTGAATAACTCTTTCTGAAAATTAGGCTTAAGCACTAAATATTGAGGCTGAGCCTCAGTGTTACCGAAGCTTCGCTTCGGTATATTTTGTCCATTTTGTTAAGGTTTTTGTGCGAAAGGCAACTAAAAATATCGAGGCTCAGCCTCGATATTTTGGCATAATCCATAACTCATTATATCACAATGTGTTATATACGTTAAAACACCCTGTTAAACATTAAAAAAGTTTGTTATTTTCCCTTGACAAATGGAAAACATGTGGTATACTTGTAGGATTTTTGCAGATGTTGTATCGTGTTGTATCGAGGCTAAGCCTCGGTAATAATTATGTCGAAGCTAAGCTTCGACAGTTTAGGAGGATAAATATGGAGACCTGGAGTAAGTTTAGCCATTCGCGCTGGGGTAAAGGAGTTATATGCTATATATTATTAGCATTTATCAGCCTATCCATCTATCCACCTAGTGTAGCCTACGCACGTACCACAGAACCAGCAGCTCAGCCTGCCCTGCAGCATGAGATTACGCACCCTGCCCAGATCAAGATTGATGAAGAGTTAGGCCGTATTAAGACATATCATAAGGGTGAAAACGGCAAGACCATAATACACCTCCAGGACCTCCACGTTGACTATAAAAGCCAGAAGCAGGCCTCCGAGATCATCAATAGATTAATAAGAGATTATGGTATAAGCCTGGTGTTGGTTGAGGGCGGCCAAGGGGATGTGGGCCTGTCATTCTTAAGGCACTATGCATCAGCCGATGCCCGAAAAGAGCTTGCAGAGGAGTATCTTAAAAATGGCAAAATAGCGGGTGAGGAGTATCTTGATATTATATCTGATATCGATCTGGATATTAAGCTCTGGGGTATTGAAGATAAAGGGCTCTATGATGCAAACCTTGAACAATTCTTTGCAATAGATAAAATCAGCGCTGAAGCGAATGACTTCTTAAGTTCCTTAAGGATTTCCGTAGAAAAGCTTAAAGACAGGCTTTATTCTCAGGAATTAAAAGAAATTGAGAAAAACAAGGCCCTTTACAAGAGTGATGAAACAAAGTTAGCCGATTATGCCAAGTATTTATACAACACCGCCTGGGATAATGATGTATCGGTTTCCGGATACAGGGTTTTTGAGAGTTTTCTGAGGGCATCCAGGCTTGAGAGGCACATAGACTTTGACCTGGTTGAAAAAGAACGCGAAAACTTCATTAAGCGCCTTTCAAAATCCCTTACCAAACAGAGGCTGATAGAATTTTTAACAAAAAGCTCTTTGTTTAAAGACAAAACAATCACTGCCGATGAATATTACACATACATACGAAAAATCTCCAACAAAGTAAACCTTGACCTTGCCAAATACCCGAATTTCAGGAATTATACCTACTACATACAGATTTTTGACAAAATCAAAATAGAAAAATTCTTTAAAGAGCTCGAGTCTATCGAGGATGGCATAAAGGATAAGCTTTATCAGACGAATTCGCAGCGCCAACTGGGGGGTATTTCCTCAAGGCTCGGGCTCTTAGATAAGTTTACAAACCTGAAAGTCTCTCCGGATGAATATTCGGAGATTCAGTCAGCTAAAAGGGATTTTAGGACAAGAGACTGGGTAAAATCTATAAACAAAATTGCAAAGGCAATCGACCATCCCGAAGCCTTTGTGTATTATAGCTCTGTCGTTGACAAAAACCTCTCCAAAATAGAAAAGTTCTACAAAATAGCAAACCAGAGAGATACCGCCTTCATAGAAAACTCCATCTCTGCCATGGAGAAGTTCAATACTGAGAAGGCAATACTTATAACCGGCGGCTTTCACACTGACAAAATTACCGAAATCCTGAAAGAGAAGAACTATTCCTACATAGTTGCCCTTCCGAAGGCAATTTCCAGCGCAATGGACGAGACTTTATATCGCTCCATCCTCAAAAATGATCTTACATATAAAGAAAACCAGATCATAAAAACCTTCAACATTGCCGCCAACCACTTAAGGCCGCAAGCAGCCGCTATAAGGGGAATACAATGGTTATTTCTAAATGATCTAGGTGTACCTCCAACTTCTCATCTATCCAGGCCTGAGGTTACCACTCGTACATCAGCTGCTTCTAAAGAAGATACAGAAGAGGAAGACCCGCTTGCTTTCCTCGATCCTGTCTACCTTGTCGGTGGTAGCGAACCCATAGATTGGAGTAATCTAGATCTCGAACCTGTGTGGAGACTTGCAAAGTTCAGAAGAAGGGCGACAAACGCTTTTAGAGAATTGAATATAGAATCAATCGAACAGCTTCTTAGGACATCAGAAGAAAACCTTCGCATAATTATAGGTTTCGGTGACAGATCTTTTGATGAAGTCGTGGGTGCATTCGCGGGACACGGCATTACATGGCCGGCCACGGATCATGATTTATTAGCAGAAGAGATTGCTAAAAAGACTGGAGAAGTTCTCCCAGATGTAGAGGAGCCTGAGCTTATTCAATTAACGGCCGAAGAGGACGAGATTTCTCGGACCATTACACCGGCAGCGCTTGCTAGCCTTGCTACAATTCCACATTTATCTGCTCTGGCAGAAGCTGTAAGGCACCTACAACAGCAATTAGCAGAAATACTTCAATTGATTGAAGCAGCGAAGGCACAAAAGCTGAAGGAAAGAGATGAAAGGGCTTTTCGCGAATTTACTGGATACATAAACATCAGGGCTCGACATGCATTAGTAGAATTAGGCATAAACTCGATTGAAGGAGTTCGTAGTCTGGTAGACGATCTCGCGTCAGGTGTTCGCAAAGAAGGTATAGGCCCACCTACCGCACGTGAAATTACAGAAAAACTGGCGGACTATGACGGGTTAATTAGACACACCTCACCTATTACCTGTGGAGTGGGTGAAGGTGTTGTAATAAATAAAAATATCGGGGTAGACGTAATTGAAATAGGCGCACCTGCGAAGATAAGAATAACTGTACCGAAAGATGGAGTGAAGTTAGATACCAAATCGGATTTAACCAGTGTAGGCGGAAAAAGCAGAAGTAAAACAATCACACACGAAGGCTTATTCAAACCCGGTTCAATAATAGAGTTTACTATAAACGGGATAGGAGAATCAGGACAGCCGGGCATGGTGACAATTGTTGTAGGCAGCAAGCAAACTGGAAAAGACAAGATAAACCTTATACCAGCAACTCGCCATGATATACTTATCCAGCCCCGCACCTCACCTGCAGAAGGAGTGTTTCCTGTGGGGAATCTTTCTGTTGATATGAGGATAGAACCTGAAGGTGCACTTCCACAATCTTGGGGCGGGATAGCAAGGGTTAGGAGAGCACTTATACACTTTATAGAAAGACACAATAACGATATAGATGCTATGCTGAGGCTAAGAAGCCGCCCGGATAATATTATCCGTTTCGGTAAAGGAACAGAAGGCACTTTTAGCGCGCACAAAATACAGCGAAAAGATGGCATCACATTCAATATTGTTCTACTGGATCCCCAATATCCAGGTGTAAGAATAAGAGGCGGGATCATAAAAACCGATTCCACTTCCTCTATTCATACTGCTCAAACAGGCAGACATGTACGAATCCCAGATGCTCCAACAAATCTTCTGACAGCAATGAAGAACGCAGTATTAGGCCGCCGCGGCAGCACCTCGCCTGCAGATGAGCAAGAAACCAGGAAACCGCCAGTCCCTGACACATTGCGTGAGTACATATATACTCTTGGATTATGTGTTAGTGCTTTAGGTTTTTTCGCTATCTCTGGGATAACTTTCCTGGAATCTGATACGATGCCTGCATTGTTTTCTGCAATTCTTGGAACAGTAGCCTCAGTAGCGGCAATAATAGCCTGGCGTGTTGAAAATTATCGTCGCAAAGCCGGCTCTGATAATGCAGAAGACCTTTTCAAAGCAGCAACGTCCGGATATGCAAAAGCAAGAGAAATCGCATTTCAAACTATATCCGAAATGGAAGACGTTGAAACGCTTGGCAAACTGTTAGAATTGGCATTTGATTCTGATCCTGAGCTTCGTGACTTTGTAAGTTATACATTGGGTCAAATAAATACGCCAGAAGCGCGCGAAGCGATTGAAGAAAAACTCGCTGACCGCTCTTCGCCTACGACAGAACCGGCAGCACAGTTTGAGATTGCGCTGGCACAGCTGAGAAACAAAGATCATATAGTTCGCCTGAAGGCCTTAAGAGAAATGCATAGAATATTAGAGGACCCCGATGGTAATAAAGCATTACAGACAATACTGGCGTCAGAACGCAATATGAATTTTGCAAAACAGAGGATGGAAGATAAAAAAGAACACTGGGCCGTGAAAACGGCTGCCAAAGAAGTCGTAGCATCAATGGAGCGGATAAGAGAAGAAAGCGGCAGCACCTCGCCCATGATAAGCGCTGCCGATCCTAATGATATAGTAGAAGAAGCTATAAAAGGAACCGTGGGTGCAGCTGTGCTTAGTATGAGGACTCAGCAAATAGAACAACTCCTACGAAATGTTGCTAGTGATAATGATCTCGTATCAGTAACTGGTAACATAATTTCCATCAAGCCCATAGGCAATGCAGGAGAAAGCACCATAACAATCCCTCATGGCGCATCTCCATTCATAAGATCCGGCCGCATAGTGCAGATGGATATAATGAAGCATATTATAAGAACACTTGTCTCAAAATGGGGTGAAGATAACATAAATTGGGACCTCCTATATAGTATTATTGACACAGTCAAGACAAACTATGGCACAGGCGGAATGGAAAGACTGTGGAAATTGATTGACCGATACCTACCGGCGCTGGAAGCAAATATCGATAGCTATACCAAAGAGAAGCTGGCAGCTATAGAGGATATAGCTAATGTAGAGCGCATAGTCCTGTGCGGCATGGGAGGAAGCGGCATTGCCGGTAATATATTAAAAGGCATTGTAGATGAATTAAGAAATACAGGTATAGAGGTAGTCGTAGTAAAGGACTTCACTCTACCCGATGAAATAATAGAAAGCGGGAAAGACACCCTATATATACTCTCATCTTTCTCAGGAACAACTGGTGAGACAGTTAAAATGGGCGAAAGACTGGCTCAGGCCGGCCAGAAAAAGGTAATTGCCATATCATCCGGCCATGGTGAATCAGGCCATGATGTTATAGCAGGCAGTATAGGCAGCCTGGCCCAACGGCAAGGCTGGGTATTTCTGCCTATTATTAAAGCAGGCTTGCTTGCACAGCCAAGAGAAGCCTTCCCTGTGAGTGTATTCAGATTAAACGCTCTTTTAAGACATATACTGAATGCCAAAGGTAAAAAAGAAGAAGCAGCCAAGCTGACTACAGAGGGTATATTTAAGTCATTACAAGACAACCGTCAGCACATTGGAGACACGGCCAAAATACTGGCTGAGCAAACCTACCGTGATGGTAAAATACTCGCATTCGTTACAGACGGCAAACCATTATCCCAGGCAATCGCCACCAGGTGCCTCCAGCAATTCGCTGAATGTCCTTTTATCCCTTCGGTAATATATACAGATGGAGAAATCCGTAACTACAATATAGAATTAGACAGCAGTGT
>CAYVIU010000044.1:0-9711 GCA_964451625.1 uncultured Planctomycetia bacterium
TTGTTTGATGACTTCTTCTGCATTGTTTAGTAGTTTTTCAAGTTCCTTATCTGAGTCTTCAGGTTTTACAAATTTTACAAGCTCTACCTTGTTGAATTGATGCACTCTTATAAGGCCTTGAGTTTGCTATCCATAGGAGCCCGCCTCTCTCCTGAAACATGCACTGTAGGCTGCATAACATATGGGTAGATCGTCTTCATTTATTATTTCACCGCGGTGTATATTTGTAAGGGGGACTTCTGCGGTCGGGATAAGGTATAGGCCATCATCCTTAAGCTTGTACATGTCCTCTTCAAGCTTTGGAAGCTGTCCTGTGGCAGTCATGCTTTCGGTGTTCACGAGAAATGGCGGGAAGATTTCAGTGTAGCCGTGCTTCTTTGTATGTAAGTCTAACATAAAGTTAATTAGGGCGCGCTCCAATCTTGCGCCCATGCCAATGTATACAGCAAATCCTGCCCCGGATAGTTTTGAGGCAGCGGCATAATCTATGATCCCTAACAACTCTGCAAGTTCCATGTGATTGCGGCCTTTGAACTTGAACTTAGGGGCCTTTCCCCACTTTCTGATGACCTTATTGGATTTCTCGTCAGGGCCTACCGGGACCTTAGAATCGGGTATATTTGGGATAATATAGAGTATTTCCTGCAGTTTTTTGCTGATTTCCCCCACTTTTTTGTCTATTTCCTTGATTTTCTGGGAAACCATCTTCATATCGGCTATTTTGTCGGCTGCGTCCTGCTTATCCCGCTTCAGTTTGGCTATGTCCTCAGATGCGATGTTGCGTTTGTGTTTGAGCTGTTCGGCTTCCTGCAGGAAGAACCTTCTCTCGGAATCAAGCTCAAGGAGTGTTTTCAGGTCTACCTTCATGCCTCTGTCTTTTATGGCCTTCTCTACCACTTTTACATTCTCTCTTATGAACTTTAGGTCTAGCATAAATTATCCTTTCACAACCCCGAGGGGTTTCATGCGGCATACCTTCTTTGATATGCCGGCCTCACTTACAACGTGCACTACATCATTTACATTCTTATAGGCTTCGGGTGCTTCTTCTGCCAGTGTACCACGGCCTGCTGCCATCACCACTATGCCTTTTTCTTCTAGTTCTTTTGATATAGACCTGCCGGCGCATGCCTTCTTTGCCGCCGTTCTTGACATGACGCGTCCTGCCCCATGGCAGGCACTATAAAATGTTTCTTCTGCCTTTTTTGTTCCGACAAGGAGGTGGGAGTTTCTTCCCATGTCACCTGGTATTATAACAGGCTGGCCTATGGATTTATATTTTACAGGTAAATCAGGATGTTCCGGGCCAAAGGCACGTGTTGCGCCTTTTCTGTGGACAAAGAGGAGTTTTTCTTTTCCGTCTATTGTGTATTTTTCTACTTTTCCGATGTTGTGGGCGACATCATAGATAAGATCCATGCCTAAATCTTTTTCACTTCTATTAAACACTTTCTCAAATGTCTTTCTTACCAGATGCATGAGGCATTGACGGTTTGTCCAGGCATAGTTTGCCGCGCATCTCATTGCGCCCAAGTATGCTTTTCCCTCGTCAGATTTTACAGGGGCGCATGCAAGCTGTCTATCCGGTACATTTATATTGTATTTTGTAAGGCACTTCTGCATACTCTTGGAATAATCGTCACAGATCTGATATCCAAAGCCGCGGCTGCCTGAGTGAATCATTATTGTGATCTGTCCTTTTTCTAACCCGAAAATTTCTGCTGCTTCTTTGTCATAAAGCTCGTCTATTACTTGAATTTCTAAAAAATGATTTCCGGAACCCAAAGTTCCTGACTGGCGTTTTCCTCTTTCGTACGCCCTCTCGGAAACCCTCGACGGGTCAGCGCCTTCTATTGCGCCGCCTTCTTCTGTAAAATCTAAGTCTTCTTTTCTGCCGTAACCTTTAGATACTGCCCACTCTGCACCGCGGACAAGGAGTTTTTTCTCTTCTGAAAAGGTTACTCTTATGTCACCCTTTGATCCTACGCCTGCCGGTATATTATTATACAATCCATATACAGCATCTTTAATCTTTGGCATTATTTCTTTTTCTGTTAGATTTGTTTTTACAAGACGGATTCCGCATAGTATGTCAAAACCAATGCCACCAGGAGAAACAACTCCTCCAGCCTCTATATCCGTCGCAGCTACGCCGCCAATACAAAAACCATAGCCACTGTGAGCATCCGGCATAGCAAGTGAATGTTTTACAATTCCAGGTAAATGTGCAACATTTATTACTTGTTGTATCGCTTTATCCTGACGTATATTTTTCAGGAGATTCTCATCCGCGTAGATCACGCCCGGTACGCGCATGCCGCCTGTTTTGGGGACACGCCACCTGTAATCGTCTATCTTTTCCAGTTTTATCGCGGTATCGGTTGTCATACGTCAAATATTACCCTGGCAGTGTAGCCGTCAGGGGTTTCCTCTATCTTGAGTTCGTGGTATGTGACTGCCTTTATCTCTGTTTTGAGGCGGGATTTGTTGTCACCGATATGTTTTCCCTTAACATCGGCATCGATATAGTTTGATTCAAGGCTTCTTATGTTGAATTCAGAAAAAATTATGCCTTTTGTGTAGAAGTTATAGATGAGTTCATCGAGCCAGTTTAAGAGAAGTTCCTCGTGATCCTGCGCTTCAACTCTTATATTAATAGAAGTGGAGGGCTTTATGCCCTCCAGGTCTGCTGCAATATCGAACATTCCATATGCGGCGTTTTGGAATAGCTCTCTTAAGTTTTTGCCGTATACCTTTATTCCAATGTCCGCTGTATGATCTATAATTTCATATTTTTTCATAGGTTATTGCTCCAAAAAGATGGTACCCCGCAGAGGACTCGAACCTCTCGCAGCCGCCTTAAACACATTTGTTACTCTGTCTTAGAACAGAGGGTCAATTATAATTGACCTCTGCATATCGCTATGCAGGTCAGACTATACAATCCTCGTAAATACATAAAACCTCTACGAGGTCCTGATTATAGTCGTTGAACCTCCCCTGTCTTCGTGTGCAAAAACAGGGTTTGGCTGCGGATTGTCTGCATCGCTGTATTTTTACCTTATGAAAGGTAACAGCGAATACGCCAGAGTTTCCCGCAATTTCCAGGATTTTCATCTATTAGTTACCTAATAGCGCCCCTTATTAAAAGGGCGGTGCTCTACCAGATGAGCTAGCGGGGCACGTTTACTGTTTATTATCAAAGACCTCTGGATATAATCTATTTTTGCGATTTGTAAGAAGCCATTGCTAAACTCAACACTTCTCTTTTTGAAATATCTCTTCTCCAGATACTGTTTTTCCGTTCTGGATTTAACTTTATAAAAGGTGAAAAGTTTATCTCTCTTGCAAATTTTACTAGATTCTCTCTTCCGGTAATCTCAATCGCTTTTCCGCCAGAATAAATCTTACCTTCAATTGTAAAATCATTCAAAATCTCTCTGATGTCATTTAAAATATATATTGAATTTTGATAGCCGCGAATTCTTCTCTGAGCTAATTTATTATAGTAGACATTGCCTTCATCATCAAAAAAGGCTTGCGCAAAAACTCTCTTGCTTTCCCTATCGGCGCCATTTTTTAAATAAGGGAAAACCTCTTTTGCCTTGGTCCTTATATAATCTGCGAATTCTACATTATAGAAGCATATTTTTCTAACGCCATCTTCGCTTATTTTATATTTAGGTTCGATTCCAAAAATATTATGCACCATATCTTTCAAATGGTTTATCTGATCTTGGGAGCGGCTATAATACGTACAACCATGCCTGCCTATACGGCCATCAAATATAAAATGAGCCACAACATGCACTAAATCCGAATTCCAATGAGACAATGAACTGCGCATTTCTCTGCCCGTGATACATTTACCTTTTCTGGGGTTAGGCTTACTTCTGCGCAATAATCTTTCTTTCTGCTTAAGGACATCTTTCTGTTGTGGCGTTAAGACAATATCTTTTATGTACCCATAAACGGTAGTTTTGGGTAAAGCAGTAGCCTCTACTATCCGGCTTAATGAATAACCCCTTCGACGTAAATCTCTACATTTATATTTAAGTTTTTTCCTCTGTCCATATTTCATAATTCAATTCCTTAAAAGGGCGTTACTCTACCAAATGAGTTAGTGGGGCGCCGATTATGTTTCGGTAATTTCTTTTTCCTTATTGGATAAGAGCGTGTTTATTTCTTTTATGTATTTATCCGTAAGCTTTTGTACGTCGTCCTGGCCCTTGAAGCGGTCGTCCTCGGAAATCTCTTTGGAAGATTCCATTGCCTTTATCTTTTCAATAGCATGGTGTCTCACTGAGCGGATGGCAACGCGGCCGTCTTCTGCAACGCGTTTCACGACTTTGGTGAGCTCTTCACGCCTTTCATCTGTGAGCTGAGGGATGGTGAGCCTTACCACTTTACCGTCGTTGTTGGGTGTCAGGCCTAAATCTGATTTTAAGAGTGCCTTTTCAATGTCGCCTATGATGTTTTTGTCCCAGGGTTGAATTACTATGAGGCGCGGTTCAGGGGCCGATATGGTGGCCATCTGTTTTAACAATGTAGGGGTGCCGTAATACTCCACTTTAACGTGGTCGACCAATGATGCGGATGCGCGGCTTGTGCGGGCGCTTGCCAGCTCCCTGCGCGTTACGTCGACTGTCTTTTTCATTTTGTCTTCGGCTTCATGTAATGCTTTTTTTACCGGCATTCTCTCCCCCTTAACCCTTCACCAGGGTTCCTACTCTCTCACCCATGACAACTTTTCTTATGTTGCCGCGTTTCTTGAGATTGAATACTATGATTGGCAATTTATTGTCCATGCACAGGCTTATTGCTGTGGCATCCATTACTTTAAGAGACTTTTTAAGGACATCTATGTATTTAAGTTCTTTATATTTTTTGGCTGATTTTACTTTTAATGGATCCGCGTTATATATTCCGCCGACCTTTGTCGCCTTTAATATCACTTCTGCTCCGATTTCAACGGCCCTCAGGGCTGCGGTGGTATCGGTTGTAAAATAAGGATTGCCCGTGCCGCCTACAAACACAACCACTCTTCTTTTTTCAAGGTGGCGCACTGCCCTGCGGCGTATATAGGGCTCCGCGAGCTGCTGCATTTCAACGGCTGTAAGGACCCTTGTGAAAACCCCTATCTTCTCAAGCGCAGCCTGGATGGCAAGCCCGTTTATGACGGTTGCGAGCATCCCCATGTAATCCGCCGCGCAGCGGTCCATGCCGTGTGCCTCGCCTGCAATCCCGCGGTAGATATTGCCGCCGCCCACTACTATGGCCACATCAAGGCCTAAGCCATGGACGTCTTTCACCTGTTTTGCGATAGAACCAAGAGTAACGGGATCTATGCCGTATGGGACGTTTCCCTGGAGGGCCTCGCCGCTCAGTTTAAGGATAATTCTCTTGTACTTTGGTTTTTTCATCCGGGGCTTTTATGCCTCTTCGCCGAGCTGGTACCGGGTAAAACGCTTTATCAGTATATTCTCGCCGATCTTTGCTATCAGGGCAACCAGGAGGTCATTCACCTTTGTCTTGGGGTCTTTAATAAAAGGCTGCTCAAGAAGGCATACTTCTGAATAATATTTTTCCAGCTTGCCGTCTGCTATTTTATCAAGGACGTTCTTGGGTTTTCCCTTTATCTGGCCCTTTATGATTTCTCTTTCTTTCTCAATCACTTTTTTGGGGACGTCTTCTTTTTTGACATACTGGGGGTTTGCCGCTGCTATCTGCATTGCCATATCTTTGCAGAATACCTTAAACTGTTCGTTCTTGGCAACGAAGTCGGTCTCGCAGTTTACCTCTACAAGCACGCCGATCTTCCCGTTTGCGTGTATGTAGCCTTCTACCTTACCCTGCTTTGCCGCCCTTGAGGATTTTTTGGTCGCAAGGGAAACGCCCTTCTTTCTCAGGACATCGAGCGCTTTATCAAAGTCTCCCTTGGATTCCTTTAAGGCGTTCTGACAGTCCACAACCCCTGCATTTGTCTTTTCGCGTAGTTTCTTTATCTTATCCAGCATTATTTAAATTTTCCTTTTCTTTTTTGGCCTTTGCGTCGGTTTCTTTGCAATGGTCTTTTCTTCTTTTTTGGTTTCTTCTTCGAGCTTTACGTCTTCTTTTGTAATCAGCTTCTCGACCTCTTCTTCGCTAACGGCCCCGGGCTGCGGCTTGTCAGAGTCTTCCGGAACAACGGCCGGTTTTTCAAGCCCCACAAGAAACTCATCCCGGCCTTCTTTCACAGCGTCTGCGAAGACTTTTGTCATAAAGGTCACTGACTTTATGGCGTCGTCATTTCCCGGGACAACATAGTCGATCCTGTCCGGATCACAGTTTGTGTCCACAAGGGCGACAACGGGAATAGACAGGTTGTTCGCCTCTTTTATCGCGATGTCCTCTGCCTTGGAGTCTATCACAACCATGGCCTGCGGAAGACGCTCCATTTTTCTTACGCCTCCGATGTTCTTTCTGAGCTTGACCATTTCCTTTGAAAGCTGGGAAACCTCTTTCTTGGAGAGTTTGTCAAAGAGACCGTCTTCTTTCATCTTCTCAAGCTGGTTCAGGCGCTTTACGCTCTTTTTTATTGTCTGGAAGTTGGTCAGGCAGCCGCCCAGCCATCTCTGGTTTACCCAGAACATGCTGCAGCGCTCGGCCTCTGTCTTTATGACTTCCTGGGCCTGTTTCTTTGTCCCTACAAAAAGGACATATCCACCCTCGCTGGCTGTCTTCTTGAGAAAGTCGCAGGCCTCTGTCAACGCATTAGCCGTAAGCTGCAGGTTGATAATGTAGATGCCGTTCTTCTCACCGAATATATATGGGGACATTTTGGGGTTCCAGTGCCTTGTCTGGTGCCCGAAATGCACCCCTGCCTCGAGAAGTGATTTCATTAGGTTTGTATCTGTTGTTGCCAATTTATTGCCTCCTTTTCTTATTCTGAACTGAATATTCTATCATATAATTATACTACTTTCAAGCTATATCCTTGAACTGCATATCGTACAACCTCTTATACAGGCCGTCTTTGGTGATGAGGTCATCGTGGCGGCCTTCCTCCACTATGACGCCTTTATTGAGCACTATGATCTTGTCCGCGTTCTTTATTGTGCTCAATCTATGGGCTATTATAAAGACTGTCCTTCCCTTCATGAGGTGATCGAGGGCATCCTGGACAAGCCTCTCAGACTCTGTATCAAGCTGGGATGTGGCCTCATCCAATATCAGTATCGGGGGGTTCTTGAACACTGCCCTTGCTATTGCCAGGCGTTGTTTTTCGCCCCCGGAGAGCCTGAAGCCCCGCTCTCCTATGACTGTGTCATAGCCCTTAGGGAGTTTTGTGATAAAATCATGGGCATTCGCCACCTTTGCGGCCTCGGCCACGCCTTTGGTATTAACCTTATCCGGCTGGCCGTATGCAATGTTTGCAGAGACTGTATCATTAAAAAGGATGGTGTCCTGGGTAACAAGGCCGATCTGGCCCCAGAGGGAATTCAGTGTGGCTTCCCGAATGTCCTTTCCGTCTATCTTTATCTTGCCGCCTGTTATGTCATAAAACCGCGGGATAAGGTTCACCAGGGTGGTCTTGCCTGTGCCGCTCGGGCCTACAATGGCTACGATCCTGCCTTTTTTGACTTCGAGATTGATACTTTTGAGGACAATATCGTCTTCATAATTGAACTTTACATTTTCAAATGTGACCTTGTCAGCCAGGCGCGGCAGTTCTGTGGCGCCCTTCTTCTCGACAACGCTTACTTTTGTATCAAGGAGCTCGAATATACGGCCTGATGCTGCCATGGCCTGCTGGTGAATACCGTACACGCGGCTAAGTTTTTTTATGGGCTTCATGAGCGAAAGGAGTGCGTATATCAATGCGGCAAACGCCCCGAATGGAAAATCTCCGCCGATAAGGTCGTCTTTTACAAGCCATAGTAGTATTACAATTGATAAGGCTCCGACAAACTCTGTCATTGGGCGCACTACAAGCACCCTTTTTATGGACTTCATCGTGATTTTATAGAAGGAGGAGTTTTCTTTGTTGAATCTGTCGGCTTCATAGCGCTCCATTGAGAATGCCTTGACGATCCTTATGCCGGATATTGTTTCATAAAGGACTCTGTTTATGTCGCCCATTTTGTCCAGGCTCTGCTTTGCGATCTTTCTGAGTTTTCTGCCGATAGCCACGACAGGGAAGATAACGATAAGGAATAATACGAGGCTCGCGACTATAAGACGCCATGGAATGGCAAAGAAGACCTTGCAGAATATAACAGCCCCTAAATGTACAATCAGTGTAAGGGGCTCTTTTATCAGGTCCATCAGCCCCTGGGAAACGGAATTTTTCAGGACTATGACGTCATATGTGATTTTTGAGACGAGTTTTCCGGTGGAGGACCTGCTGTAAAAATCGAGTGAGAGCTGGAGGAATTTTTTGTAGATTTTGCTCCGGATATCGCGCATGAGGCGTTCGCTGGCCATATTCAGAAAGAGGCTTGCGAAAAAGTCAAATACGCCATGCAGGGCTTCTATTATGAGAACCCATACCATGAGGAAATAGAGCAGCCTCAAGGCTGGCATGGAGTTTATAGCATCTACTATATTGGCCAAAAAGGCCGGTACCCTTGCGCTTTCGGCAAAGGTAATGGCACTCTTTGTAATGATATTGTTGACAGCGGGTATAATAGCACCAAGCCTGCCCAGTTTTCCGATATTGACAAATATTGAGCAGACTACGGATACTGCGATTATCCATATATGGGGCTTAAAGTACCCTGCCAGTCTTTTATAGGGGTGTATTTTCTTATCCATATTAGCATAGTATTATAACATATGGACTGATTTTATGTCGAGGTAAAAAATAACTTTTCTTTCTCTTGAAAATTGGGCCATGAGATGGTATAATCTAACCATCTTCAGAGAGGGTTTATGGATAAACTTAACGTAGGGGTAGTAGGTGTAGGGTATCTGGGCTCGCTTCACGCAAGGGTGTACTCGCAGATTGAGGACACAACCCTTGTGGGTGTGTGCGACTGCTATAAAAAGAGGGCAAAGAGGGTATCCCGCAAGCACAAAACCGACTACTACCTTGATTATAAGGACCTTATAAACAAGGTGCAGGCTGTATCAATAGCCGTGCCCACGCACCTGCACTATAAAATCGCGAAGGATTTTCTTAATGCAGGCGTAAATGTGCTTATCGAAAAACCCATCACAAAAAGCCTGGAAGAGGCGGATGAGTTGATTGAGATAGCCGAAAAAAATGACCTCATACTCCAGGTCGGCCATATTGAAAGGTTCAACTCTGCCATCAGGGCGGTTGAGGGATATCTAAAGGAGCCGAGATTTATAGAATGCCACAGGATGGGCCCCTTCAAGGAAAGGGTCACTGACGTGGGCGTGGTGCTGGACCTCATGATCCATGATATAGACATTGTCCTGGGGCTGGTCAAGTCTGATGTAAAAAATGTGGAGGCGGTGGGCGTCAAGATCGTCTCTGACCATGAGGACATAGCCAACGTAAGGCTCACATTTGACAACGGCACCATCACAGACCTCATCGCAAGCCGCGTTACAAAAAATGTCCGGCGCACCATAAGTATCTTCCAGAAGGACTCATACCTGTCACTGAACTACGCCAACCAAACCGCAACAATCAACACCAAAAAAGGACACAGAATCCGCAAAAAGAAATTAAAGGTAAAAAAAGAAGAACCGCTCAAAAGA
>CAYVIU010000045.1:0-9700 GCA_964451625.1 uncultured Planctomycetia bacterium
TCAACATCTAAAGCCGGGGCCGCGGGGGTTTCTGACAACAAGGGCCTCATCCTTCAGGCCGAGCAACTGGAAAACGAGGGAAAATACCTTGAGGCAAAGGCCATATACTGGAAGGCAATAGTGGAGTCTTCTGACAATGAAGTAATTAAGGAAGCCGAGGAGAGGCTGTACGGCCTGAATATGAAAATCCTTTTTTCACCCGTCATAACAGATGACAGCATAACATATACAATCGTAAAAGGCGACACCTTGAGCAGGATTGCCAAGAAATTCGATACCACAATCGAGCTCATCAAAAAAAGCAATAAACTCCAAAGCGACCTTATAAGACCGGGCAAAGAGCTTAAAGTGTCCCGCGCCAAATACAGTGTAGTAGTTGATAAGTCGCAGAATATTCTTATATTAAAGTCTAACGATAAAGTGCTGAAGGTGTATCGTGTATCCACAGGAAAAGATATGTCCACACCTTTGGGAAGCTTTAAAGTGATAAATAAACTGGTTGACCCCACCTGGTATACAGCAGGTGCGATAGTATCACCGGATAGCCCTGAGAATATCCTGGGATCAAGATGGATAGGATTGTCTGTAGCAGGCTATGGCATTCATGGGACTACTGAACCCGAAACAATAGGAAAAAATATTACAGCCGGATGCGTGAGAATGGTTAATGAAGATGTCGCGGAGTTATATTCTATTATTCCAATGGGAACAGAAGTAACCATAATGGATTGATATGAACGGAAGCGGTTTGGATTTTGAAGCCCCCATACTGGAACTTGAGCGCAAGATCGAGGAGCTCAGGAACTTTACCTCTAAAGAGGATATTGACCTGACTTCTGAGATCAAAAGGCTGGAGGAAAAACTCACCCAGGTGAAGAAGGAGGTCTTCGAAAACCTTACGCCCTGGCAGAGGATCCAGATTGCCCGCCACCCGAAACGCCCCTTTACCCTTGACTATATCAGCATGATAATGAAGGATTTTGTGGAATTCCACGGAGACCGGCATTTCGGGGACGACCCTGCATTGATAGCAGGCTTTGCCAAACTGAACGGCGACAAGATCCTGATCCTGGGCCACCAGAAGGGGAAGGACACAAAAGAGAATCTCTACAGAAACTTCGGAAGCGCCCACCCGGAGGGCTACCGCAAGGCAATGCGCCTGATGAACATGGCTCTTAAGTTCAGCATACCGATAGTAGCCTTTATAGATACGCCCGGCGCATATCCCGGGATAGGCGCCGAGGAAAGAGGCCAGGCAGAGGCAATTGCCTACAACCTGAGCAAGATGGCCCAGCTTGCTGTACCGATAGTGGTGATTGTTATAGGAGAGGGCGGTTCAGGCGGGGCGCTCGGCATAGGTGTCGGCGACAGGATCTGTGTGCTTGAAAACGCATATTATTCTGTAATTTCACCTGAAGGCTGTGCTGCCATATTATGGAAAGACAGGGCAAAGGCACCCGAGGCCGCCTCAGTGCTTAAGCTGACAGGCGAGGACCTTATTAAGCTGGGAGTGATTGATGAAGTTATAAAGGAACCGCTTGGAGGGGCGCACAGGGATCCCGAAGGGACGGCCAGAAATATTAAAAAGACAATCAAAAAGTACCTCAGCGAGCTGAAGGATCTCTCTGAAGAAAAGCTCCTTGACTCCAGGTATAAAAAATTCCGCAAGATAGGACAGTTCAAGGTGCGGAAGGAAAGCAAAGATTAACATAAAAATGCCAAAACATTCGATAAAGATAGTAAGTGAAGTACCCGAGATACGCAAGACGAGCTCAAAAATAATAGATTTTTTAAAAAGTTATAATCTGGACGAGGGAATCATCTTTGATATAAGGCTGTGCACTGAAGAGGCCCTGCGCAATGCCATGAAACACGGAAACAAAGGCAAAAAAGATAAACCGGTCCTGGTTTCCTATTCGTTTGACAAAGAAAAGCTGGAGATTACCATAGAAGACTCTGGCAGCGGCTTTGAATATAAAAAAATACCCGACCCCACAACCGAAGAAAACATCTTAAAGGCATCCGGAAGGGGTGTATACCTCATTCAAAAGCTGATGGATGAGGTGCATTTTAATGATAGAGGAAACAGGATTTGTATGGTAAAATATATAAGCGGTAAAAGGGGGTAATATGATGATAAATACACAGTTAAAGAACGATGTCCTCGTATGCGCGGTTGACGGCGAGATAGATATAAATACTTCTCCGCAGGTCAAAAAGTCATTCGACAAGGTTATTAAAGAAAAACGTGAAAAAGTGATAATCAACCTGGAGAAGGTCAGCTACATAGACTCGTCCGGCCTTGCCACCCTCGTTGAAATCCTTAAGAACTTCAAGAATTACGGCGGGAAACTCAAACTTGTAAGCCTTTCCAGCAAGGTGAAGAGCCTTTTTGAAATAACACGCCTGGAAAAGCTGTTTGATATTTCCGACAGAGAAGAAGAAGCCATTAACGCATTTTAATTAAAAACAATGCCGAGCACAGTAGAAAATATCGGAAAAAGCACAATTGCACTTTTTATCCAGATACGCGAAGTCTGCACGCTTCTCATTGATACATTCAAGTGGCTGATTATCGGCCCGTTCAAGAAAAAATTTGTAAGGCCGAAATCTATTTTTACACAGATGGTATTCGCAGGCCTCGGCTCTCTTGTAATAGTATTTTTTGTAGCCATGTTTACGGGTATTGTCATAGCCATGCAGACTGCCACCCAGCTTGCACAATTCGGGGCGGTTGTCTATGTGGCAGGGCTGGTGAGCGTCTCAATCGCAAGAGAGCTCGGGCCTGTCTTGACTGCTCTTGTTGTTGCAGGAAGGGTCGGCTCTGCAATCGCAGCCGAACTCGGCACCATGAAGGTTTCAGAGCAGGTCGAGGCCCTCCAGACCATGGCGCTGAACCCTGTGAGGTTTCTTGTTGTCCCGCGTTTTCTGGCACTCCTTGTAATGCTGCCGTGCCTTACCATTATAAGTGACTTTGCCGGCATGTTCGGCGGTTATCTTATGGGTGTCTTCAGCCTTAATATTAATTCGTCATTATACATAGATACCTGTTTTCGTTTCCTGGAGTCGAAAGATGTCTTGACAGGCATAGTAAAGAGCGTTGTATTCGGCATGGTGATAGCCATTATCGGCTGTTATCAGGGCCTGAATGCAAAAGGCGGCGCCGAAGGCGTGGGAAAATCCACCACATCAAGTGTAGTAGTAAGTTTCATTTTGATAATATTGTTTGATTGTATCTTAACAGGGCTCTTCTATTTTTCAAATGTCTGATATGGATAATCAAAGAGAAATTATAATAAAGGTAGAGAATGTTTCCAAGAAATACGGCGACAGGCAGATCCTGAACAACGTCAACCTGGAAATAAACAAAGGTGAGACCGTTGTAATCATGGGTGGCTCAGGCTGCGGTAAGTCCACGCTCCTGAGGCACATGATGGGGTCTATCAAACCCGATTCCGGCCGTATATTTGTCCTGGGCAAAGACATAACCCGGCTTGACGAACACCAGATGGACGAGATCAGAAAGCGTTCCGGCATGTCATTTCAGTATTCCGCACTCTTTGATTCCATGACCGTTAAAGAAAACGTAAGCCTTTCCTTAAAAGAACACACCAAGCTTGAAGACAGTGTAATAGATATAGTGGTAAAGATGAAGCTGGAGCTGGTTGGATTGAGGGGGTTTGAAGACCTCCTGCCAAGCCAGCTGTCCGGAGGCATGAGAAAAAGGGTAGGCCTCGCGCGCGCAATCGCAATGGACCCGGAGATAATTTTTTACGACGAGCCCACTGCCGGGCTTGACCCTGTAGTGGCAGGCGTTATTGATAAGCTCATACTTGACCTTTCAAAGAAACTTTCCATAACAAGCGTGGTTGTTACGCATGACATGGCAAGTGTGTTCAGGATTGCAGACAGGATCGTCATGCTTTATGGAGGAGAGGTTATAGCGCATGGCACACCGGAAGAAATAAAAACCTCAAAAAACGGAATTGTACAGCAATTCATAGCAGGCTCCCCGGACGGGCCGATTTCCTTTTTCCAAAAGGGAGACGACTATCTGGAAAGCCTTCTAGCATAAGGAGAGAAAATATTATGAAGAAGATGACCAATGAACTTAAAGTGGGGTTGATGGTTGTTATATCGTTAGCAATCCTGGGCATCCTTATATTTAAGACAGGAAGCTTTGACTTTGCCAAGAAGGGGTATAACATAAATGCGCTCTTTAACTTTGCCAGCGGAATAAGGGAAAATGCCCCGGTGAGGCTGGCCGGAGTTGACGTCGGAAAAGTCGAGAGCATAGAACTTTCATATGGGGATGACACAAAAGTGGTGACGACATTATGGCTGAATGCCGATACCAAGCTCCACTCTGATTCCGAGGCATATATCAGCTCACTTGGCCTGATGGGCGAGAAGTACATTGAGATAAATCCCGGTTCCAGCAATGCCCCTCTCATCGAGCCGGACAGCACCATTGTAGGCAAGGACCCGTTTCAGATGGAGTGGTTCACTGAAAAGGGAGAAGACCTGGCCGACAACCTTGATATAGCAATCAAAGATATCCAGAAGCTTGCAAGCAATGTGAATGACATGGTTGTCGAAAACAGGGAAGAGATCGACAGCATCATGGTTAATATGGAGGTGACCTCGGGCAATTTGAAAGAATTGAGCGCTGATATCAAGAGGCATCCATGGAAGGTCATAACCAAGCCGCCTAACTGGAAAAAGATAATGAAGGAAGACCAGAAAAAATAAATAACCCCAGGAACTTGCGCATGGGGAATACAACGGAGGTATGAAATGAAAAGACTTTTAGTAAAATCAGTAGCGCTGGTGACCGTATTTTTAATGGGTTTTTCAAGCTGTGTCTCGCCCGCTCTTGCGGAGGCAACAGCAAAAGTGCTTTTTATGAGCGGGGATGTAAAGGTCAAACCCGCCGGCCAGGATGACTGGGTGGAGGCATATGTAAATATGGAGTTGTCAGGCGGCGATACCATAAAAACAGGCTGGAGGGCCTGGGTGGAAATCGTCTTTGACGAAAACCTTAAAAATATTACAAGGATTGATGACAGAACCGAAATCATTTTAAGCGAAGTCTCTCCTATGAGGCTTAATCTTATGAAGGGTGAAGTCCTTTCATTAGTAGAGAAGCTTGATAAGGGCTCTACATTTGAAATTCGCACCCCGACGGCAGTTTGTGGTGTCAGGGGATCCGGCATGAGCGCCAAGACAGACGGAAAGAAGAAGACCACGGTTAACGCCTTTGAAAACGCCGCCTTTGCCAAGGGCATACGTAAAGACGGAAGCGTGATAGAAGACAATATAAAAGTACCGGAAGGCTTCAAGACTATAGTAACCCTGTTTGAAAAGCCGACCAAACTCTTAAAACTCACCGCAGCAGAGAAAAAGTTCTGGAAGTTCTGGAGAAAGAACCTTGCCGCCCGTCTTGCAGGCCTGATAGGCTCAGGCAAGCCCGGAAGGCTTAAGAAATTGATTGCGGCAATCAATAAATTTAAAAAGATACTGGATAAAAAATACGAAATGCTTGAAAAGCGCGACGAGAGTAAGGTAGAAAGCCGCGTGTCAGGATCTCCTTCCAGTTCTAGCAACGGTTATGAGTACCGTAAGGATTAATAGCATATTGTAAAAGGAGGCAGATATGAAAAAGATTAAATTTCTGGTAATTTGTTTAATTTCAATGTTTTTGTTCGCATCTCCTTTATTAGCGGTTGAAGATGAAGATGTGCGCTATCCCGGCCTCGCCGGACAGGAGCCGTTTCAATTATCTGATATGATAAGAGAACCGATCGATAATCTGGAGCTTGACCTTTTCGCAGGGAGCTCCCTGGGTTATGATCAAAACGTCTACCTGGACCATTATGACAGGGTGTCAAGCTTCTTCACGGAGAATATATTTTCAGCGGATGCAAGGTATCCCATGCCTGTGTTTGACTGGATAAAACTGAGGCTCGGTTATGACGTGACACACCTTAAATATTTCAGAGACTCAGACGCTGATCTCCTGAACAATATCGTAAAAGGCGGAGTTGAGACTGTTCTCTACGACGTTTTTACATTTGATGCATTATATACGCTTGATATTGTGAATTACCCCAACGACGAGCAGAGCGATTATTATGGACAGCAAATAGAGGTAGGCGCAACACATGACATAACTGACTGGTTGTATCAGAGGATCAGCTGGCAGTACCTGATGAAAGATTACACCAAGAGAAAGGCCAGGAGCCGCATATTCACAGCCAAGCTGGGCGACAGGGAAGATACAAGGCACACCTTTGAACATGACGCAGGGCTCACCATATTTGACAGCACCATGTTAAAATTGACCAACAAGATATATGTCAACGACTCAAACTATGACTATAATGCCCAGTATGAGTATGGCGCATACAAGATAACAGGGTCTCTCATCCATCTTATAACTGATAGAATCAGCGGCCGCGCAAGCTTCGGGTATCAGATGAAGGATTATCAGCATAGGAATATAAGCGATGCCCAGGAAAAGCAGCTGGACCATCTTTTTATATATGGCGGCTCTCTCCTGTATGATATCACACCGGCACTTTCTTTAGGCGTGAACTATACATATAGAAGAAACGTATCAAATGAAAACTCACAGCAATACGGCGGCAGCGTGATATCAAGCGGCCTTTATTATTCTTTCTAAATAAAATATGCCGAAAAAGACCAGAAGGCTACCTTTTATCTTAATTCTTTTATCTTTTTTGGCAATATCTCTGTTATCCTACCTCAGGGTATTCGATAATTATGAACTCTCTACGCTTGATTTAAGATTTTCCCTGCGCCCAATCCAGCCACAGAATGCGGATATCGCAATAATCGAAATAGCCGATGACTCAATAGAAAAGATAGGCCGCTGGCCGTTTTCAAGGGACTGGCATGCATCGCTTATAAATATACTTTCCTCTTACGGCGTAAAGATGATCATCTTTGATGTTATATTCAGTGAACCCTCTGAAGCGGATGCGTCCTTAATTGAATCTACAGAAAAGGCGGGAAATGTATACTATGCATATGCATTGGATCTCATAGAAAAAAAGTATTTTGTAAAGACTGCCGCAGCCTGCGCTTTGAGAACCCCTCTTTTAGAATCTTTAGAAAAAGTATCAAAGGGGTCCGGCCACGTAAACGTTCTGCCTGACATCGACGGAAAAACCAGAAAAATCACCCCCTTTATCAAATGCGGCGATAAATTTTACCCGCACCTCGGATTTCTGGCTGCCCGCGATTATCTGGGCGAAGCCGAAGAAGATGTAAAGTTTATACCGTCAAAAGAAATCGTATTTACAAAAAACAATATACGCCTCCCGCTTGATGAAACATCAAACATGCTTGTGAATTTTGCAGGCAAATGGACCGAAGCCTTTAAACATTATTCATATATAGATATACTCAAGTCTTATTCACTTATTCAGAAAGGGCAAAGGCCCATTATTGATTTAGCAGGCCTGAAAGGAAAAGTCTGCTTTATCGGCCTCACCGGAACAGGCCTTCATGACTTAAACCCCATACCCCTGGAAAGCCGTTATCCGTCCATTGGGGCGCACATTAATACCTTTAATACCATAACAACAGAGAAATTCTTGAGAAGGGCCAACCCCATCACGAATTTAATTATACTTATAGGCCTGCTTTTATTGATAACCGCAACTGCCTTTAAATTACCCGGCAGGGTATCCATATTTTCTCTTTTGGGAATATTGGGCATTTTCGGTCTTATTGCGTTTGGGGTTTTTATATTTTTCGGCATATGGATAGACCTCTTTTATCCGTTCGCGGCAGTTTTTGTTGTGTATCTTGCCGCAACATTTTACAGATTTATCCTCGAGATATACAAAAGACAATTGATTGAAAGGGAGCTGGGCGTGGCAACCAAAATCCAGGCCAGCTTTCTCCCGGAAAGGCCCCCGACGGTAAAAGGTGTAGGATTGAATGCAGACATGGCGCCCGCAAAGCATGTTGGCGGAGACCTGTATGATTTTGTGGCATTCTCAGAAAATAAAGTGGGTGTCATGATAGGCGATGTGTCGGGCAAGGGTGTCCCCGCCGCTCTTTACATGGCAAAGACAATCAGTGAATTCAGGCTTTTTTCAAAACTTAATGAAGAGCCAAAAGACGTCCTGTTAAAATTAAATGAAAACCTTGCGAGAGGTTCGAGAACCAATCTATTTGTTACGATGACTTATATCATTTATGACAGCCGGACACGCATGTTAAAATTTGCATGCGGAGGGCATAATCCAACAATACTTTTAAGAAGGGGGCAGGCCAAACTCAGTTATTTAGATGTTAAGGAAGGCATCCCGCTCGGGATGATGGAAAGCCCGTTTGGCCAGGAATCCCTGGCACTCGCCGCAGGGGATAAATTGATTTTATATACAGACGGTGTATCGGAAGCCAAAAGCAAAACCGGCGAGGAATTCGGAGAAAAACGCCTGGGTGATTTGATCCTTGCAAACGCCTCTCTTAGCGCGGGGAATCTCCTTCTTGAGATAAAAAACAATGTGGCGAAGTTTTCCAAAGGGGCTCCGCAGCACGACGACATAACGGCGATAGTAATGGAGGTTAAATGAGGCGCAGAAGAACGGATAAGACAAGTGAAAGCGCAAAACTAAAAGTCCTTCTATCGGTCAGCAAGGCCGTCAGCTCTACTCTGGATATTGAGGAGGTAAACTCACTCATCCTGAAAGAGGCGATAGATACCGTGGATGCGGACCATGCCTCACTCTTTTTACTGGATAAAGATATAAAACACCTTTTCTTAAGTGCGGCGAAGGGTTTTACAAAAGATGAGATCGGCAACATCAAGCTTTTAGGCGGCTGGGAGACGATAAATAACCAGGTTGTAAAAAAGCGAAGGCCGATGATAGTAAATGATATCACAACACACCCTGTATTTAAGAAAAAACACCTTCCGTTTTCAAGAGAAAACCTCCCGATCCGTTCTTTTATAAGCATACCCCTCATGACAAAGCGTAAAATTATAGGAGTCCTCATAGTAAGCACCAAAAAAGGCCACCGCCGCCGTTTTACCGTTAATGATAAGAGCCTTCTTATGTCCCTGGCAAATCATGTAGCAGTTGCCATGCTGAATGCAAAGTTGTATAAGGACCTGAATGAGCTTTTCGTGAGTACGGTCCAGTCCCTTATAACCGCTGTAGATGCCAAAGACCCTTATACGCAGGGGCATTCCAACCGCGTTATGAAGTATTCCCTTGCCATCGGCAAGCAGCTTAAGGCAGGCGATGATTTCATGGAAAGACTCAGGCTTTCCAGCCTCCTTCATGACGTAGGGAAGATCGGGATAAAGGACGCCATATTAGGCAAAAAAAGCGGGCTTACCCCTAAAGAAAAGAAAGAAATGCATGAACATCCCCGCATCGGAGTCAGGATAGTGGGATCAATCATAGATTCAGAAAAGATAATAAACGGCATCCGCGACCATCATGAACGCATTGATGGAACAGGCTATCCAAGGAGATTAAAGGCCAAAGACATATCCCTGGAAGGCAAAATCATAGCGGTTGCCGATGCATTTGACGCATTAACCACAAAAAGGCCATACCAGCGCAAATACAGCAATAAAGAAGCCGCCATAGAGATAAAGCGTACCTCAGGGATCCAAAATGAACCTAACGCACTAAAGGCGTTTCTCCTATCC
>CAYVIU010000046.1:0-9601 GCA_964451625.1 uncultured Planctomycetia bacterium
AACGAACGCGCGAACGTCCGCTGGGGCGCGTAACCCTCTATTCATGCCAACCGCATCTCCTTATCATAACAGAAGTTATAATCTTGAGATCACAATTTGTTATCTCAAGTTGTCTAGATACTAGAAGATACTAGAAACAGTTTCCGGGCTGTTCGGGAAACTGTACCCCCTTTTAATGCCGTAGGTACATAGGTACACTTTCCCGATTATAGCGAGCACACTTTCCCGATTGCACTGGAAAGTGTTTCTATCTTCTATGTTTCTATCTTCTATCTTTCTCTATCTTTCTTTCCAAAATACGTATTAAGTAGACAAACACGCCATAAACACGCCAAACACGCCATAAAGTAATGGACGAATTGAACAGATGGCATAAACGCATCTCCTCATCACAACAGAAGCTATAAACTTGAGGTCACAATTTGTGACCTCAAGTTGGGGTCAAGCAGTCCTGTTGTGAGACAGCCTTGTTTTCGACCGTATTCATATGGCTTTTTGATGTTGCGAGCGAGACATTAATTTTTTTTGCCAAATGTGCTTTTAGGGCTTACGACGAGTGAGCGGCGGAACTGACCGAGCCCGAAGGGCGAGGGAATTCCGCCAGGCGAACGAGGAGTAAGCCCAAAAGCACGGCGAAAAAAATTGGTCGAGCGAGCAATGTCAAAAAGCCATAAGTTATTTCTTGAGGGGCTGCGAGGCCCCTTTGCAAATAATAGTTTGACTTTTTCGAGGTAAGCGTATATGATATAACTTACCTAAATTATAGTAATTAAGATGCGGACTTATAAAATACTTATACTTATATTATTAGTATCATATGCAGCCGGTTGTACGCCTACCGGTTATGTGGTAACCCCTACACCCAGGATGGGCATATACCATAGGGTGCAGAGGGGTGAGACCTTGTGGGGTATATCCCAGCACTACGATATACCGCTGGATACGATAGCCCATGCCAACAGGCTCCCTGATAAGCGTAAGATCTACGTAGGCCAGAAATTATTCATACCTACTGCCGCATCCACGGCACAGCTTCCCAAACCGGCATTATTAGACAAGAAAGGTTTCGCGTGGCCTGTAAAGGGTAAGGTCATCGCCTTCTACGGCAGCATGGAAGACAATGTCAAGAATAAAGGCATAGACATAAAGGCCAGGCACGGCTCAAATGTAAGGGCTGCCCGCGGCGGCACAGTCTCATACGTTGATGAAAACATGAAGGGCTTCGGGAAGACCATCATCGTTGACCACGGTGACGGCTTCTCCACTGTGTATGCATATAATGCGGCGATCCTGGTTGACGCAGGGGACGTGGTTTCAAAAAGCACTGTTATTGCAAAGGTGGGCAGCACCGGGCGCGCAGCAGGCCCGCGGCTCCACTTTGAGATAAGGAAAAATAAAAAGGCGCGCAACCCATTTTACTATTTACCATAATGTTATGTTAAACGAACCGGTATCAGCAGAACAGTTTTTCGGAAGAAAAGACATCCTTTCAGTGGTAGAGAAGCGTGTAAACGCCCTGAAGGACGGCTACAGGCAGAACATTGCCCTGACAGGCCAGAGCCTTTCCGGGAAATCCTCCATCATTCACCACCTCCTGTATAATCTGAAAGACGAAAAGATAATCGCCGTATACATCGAACTTATAGAAGAAGGATTTGACAAGTTCTCGCACAAGTTTATCGGAAGCCTTCTCTATAACTTTCTTAAAGGCATAGGCCAGCCGGTGAAAGAGGACCTGGAGTTTTTAATAAGCGAGGCAAAGAAGTACATACCGCATACAGTTTCAGCGATTGACAGGATACGGGACCCGCTTCAGAAGATGACAAGGGAGCAGGCCTATTCAGAACTTTTTAATCTCACTTCATTTATTAAAGAAGAGACCCATAAATCCTGCATCATAATATTTGACGAGTTTCACAACCTCGGCGCGCTCGGCCTGAAGAATCCTTTTGCAATCTTCGGAAAAAAGATCATGGTCCAGAAAGACACAATGTACATCGTTACAAGCTCCAGGGTCTCGAGCGTAAAGAAGATCCTGTCTGAAAAGCTCTCACTCCTCTTCGGAAACTTCGAGGCCATAGAGGTAAGCGGCTTTGACCTTAAGACGGCCCAGAGTTTTCTGGAAGAGAGGCTCAAATCCATAAGGGTGCCTGATGAATATAAAGAGTTTCTCATATCCTTTACAGACAGCAATCCGTTTTACCTCGACGTAGTCAGCCAGCGGCTAAAACAGCTCGGGGAGCGCTTTACATTCAAGCGCATCTCCGAAGAAACACTTATACAAGCATTCCATGAATGCTTTTTCGATTTTAAAGGCACGGTGAATCAGTATCTTTCAAACTATCTTGAAACGGTATTTGATAAAAAGAAGGGTTATGAAAAACACCTGCCATACCTTACAGCTTTATCCGAGAATCTCAAGAAGCTGCCTGAGATAGCAGGCTTCGTAAAGAAAAAACCAAGGGAGGCCGCAAGGTTTTTAAATGAACTTGCGGAGATGGATATAGTCACAAAGACAGGCACGTTTTATCTTTTGAGCGACAGGATGCTCGGTTTCTGGTTAAAGCATGTCTATCAAAAAAAGAGGAGCTCCATCATAAGCTACATGCCTGAGAGGGCAAAAGACTTCAAGGAGCTGATGCGCACGACATTAAATGAATACACCGCTGAATCCAAAAAAGATTTATCCCAAAAGGTTCAGGAAATACTCAAATCCTTCAATAACGACTCTGTCCAGATAGAATACAAAAGCTACACGCTCTCAAGGCTCGCGGATGTAAAAATGGAAGAATTTGAAAACAAGCGCCCATTTTTAAAAGGCGCTGCAAAAGGGAAACCATGGGTCGTCTACATAAAAGAAGGGCTGCTTCAGGATATAGATATAATCGAATTTACAGACCAGGTAAAGGCCCTTAAAGAGCCTGTGGCAAGAAAGATTATAGTCGCGCCATTCGGCGTAGACGCAAACGCAAGTTTACTGGCCAAGGATGAAAAGATCTGGATCTGGGACATGGAGGCACTCAATCTGTTTATGTCTATCTATGACAAGCCCAGATTGGTAAAAATACAAATCAAGGGAAAGAAGAAACAATGAAGATAGGAATAATATCAGATACACATATCCCAAAAGCAGCGGGTGAGATTCCGCAAAAGGTGTATGACGAGTTTAAAAACTGCGGCCTCATCCTGCACGCCGGAGACCATGTAAGCCCTGCGGTTATGGAAGATTTGAGAAAGCTCGCGCCTGTCAAGGCTGTGCACGGCAACATGGACCCTCAGTCTATACAACAGTCCCTGCCGGATAAGGAAATAGTAAAGGTAAACGGTAAAAAAATCGGGCTCACACACGGATACGGCCCTCCCACAAACATAATAAATACAGTAAAAGGTATTTTTTCGGATGCGGATGTGGATGCAATAGTCTTCGGCCATTCGCATTCACCGATAAACGAAGTGCATGATGGAATACTCTTTTTTAATCCGGGGACCCCGACGGACAAAGTCTTCGCCACATTTAACAGCTTCGGCATCCTTGAGGTAAACGACAAGATAAAGGGAAGGATAATAAGACTGTAATGAAAGGTGCGATTCCTGTTTTAAAAGTAGAGGCAGATACACTTCCCGAGGCCTGGGAAAAATCTGTGATCGAGACCTGGGAAAAAGGCCTGGACATAAAAACAGAATACGACAAACCCGGAGACCCCCCGAGCAAGGACTGCACCATGATTATGGTGGTCAGCAATCCCATGATGGAACCGCGCATCCACAGGGCATTCCCCGGAGGGCTTGAAGACCTCGAGGTCTATACGCAGGAAGTCGTGGACGGCATTCACGATCACTGGATAAAACCCGAAGAAGGAAAGTGGACTTACACTTATCACAAGAGGCTCTTCGGTTATGAAATCGAGGGCGAGACTGTTGACCAGATCGGCTATCTCATAAATAAACTCTCAAGCGTTCCATTTTCAAGGCGGGCACAGGCCATAACATGGAACCCCAAGCTTGACCCGCCGACAGACGATCCGCCGTGCCTGCAGAGGCTCTTTTTCAGGATTGTTGAGTCAGGCGAGAGGCTCTATTTAAACATGAATACACACTGGCGCTCCCGCGATGCCTATAAAGCCGCTTTTATGAATATATTCGCACTGACCGCCCTGCAGGCAAAGATTGCCGACGGCATATCAAAAAAACTCGGCAAAAAGGTAGAGGTGGGCAGATATGTCGACATAGCCGACAGCTTTCATATATACGGGGCGTATGCAGAGGAATTCAAAAACTTTCTCAATATTGTAAAGTCCAGGACCTTTGAGCAAAGGACATGGGCAACAAAGTTTGCCGAGCCATTTTTCAAAAAGGCCAAGGAAAAATTAAAAAAGGAAACGGCGGCCTAATATGCTGTGGATAGAGTTTGTACTGTGTTCAGTGTTGATTTTTGTATTCGGGTTTAAACTCTCCGATTACGCCCATGCCATAAGCAAAAAAGGTGTTTTCTCAGCCGGGCTTATGGGGGTGTTCTTTTTATCTGTAGTCACATCATGCCCCGAGATATTTGCATCGCTCGGCTCCATTACTATTGTAAACGCACCTGACCTTGCAATAGGGGACCTGGTAGGCTCGGTCATATTCAATCTATTCGCAATAGCAATAATGGCGTTCTTTTTCAAAAAGGGTTCGATGCTGCAGGGGCAGACAAGATCCAATATCCTGACAGCAACACTGACTATGCTGATGCTCGGGCTCTTAATAGGCTTTATAGCCCTGAGGCTGTTTTTCGGGATAAATTTGGGCATATTCAATATAGGGCTTGACGCTGTCATTATAGGGCTCATTTATATAGCAGGAATAGTCATCATATACCGGCATGAATCCCAAAATACACAGGCTGAAACCACACGAACACCGCACGGGCACCTCTGGGCAAAGTTTGGCATATCAAGCATCGTAATCATTGCTTCCGGCTTTTACCTTGCGCGTGTAGGTAAGGCCATTGTGGATTCCTACGGCTGGAATGAAATGTACATAGGCCTGCTCCTCCTGGCAATCGCAACATCACTACCGGAGATTGTAGTTTCATTTACCGCACTAAAGATCGGTTCAAGGGAAATGGCCGTGGGCAATATCCTCGGCAGCAATTTTTTCAATATCTTTATCATAGTCCTGCTTGATATATTTTACCGGAAGGGGACGTTCCTTTCGTCTGTTTCCGGATTGAATGCATATTCATGTTTTTTTGCTATAATACTTACAGGTGTAGTCCTTTTGCGCATGTTAAAAAAGGGGCAGGAGGAAAAATTCGCGCGTGTCCTGGGGGACTCTATTGCAATAATAATTCTTTTTGCAGTTGGCCATTACATGCTTTTTAATTTAATACACTCAGGATAAGAATGCTGACAAGAACCCAGATTGAAAAAAGAGAAAAGGCCCTCCTGGCCCCTTATGCAATGAAGAGCTCCAGGAGCCGCGGCAGGTTCCACAAGGAAAGCGAGCACCGCTTCAGGACCTGCTACCAGAGAGACCGCGACCGCGTTATACACTCCCGGTCATTCAGGAGGCTGGAATATAAAACTCAGGTTTTTGTCAACCACGAAGGCGACCATTACAGGACGCGCCTCACACACACGCTGGAAGTGGCGCAAATAGCCAAGGCCATTGCCAGGGGCCTGAGGCTTAATGAAGACCTTGTTGAGGCAATTGCCCTTGCCCACGACCTGGGCCACACACCCTTCGGCCACGCCGGAGAAGATGCGCTCCATGAGATCATGGCAGACCACGGCGGGTTTGACCATAATTCTCACGGACTCAGGGTTGTCGACGAGCTGGAAAAAAGGTATCCGGAATTTGACGGGCTTAATCTCACCCACGAGGTGAGGGAGGGGATAATAAAACACTCAAGCCCTTTTGACCTCCTGAGGCCTGCTGCGGCGTTTGAGTCCAAGGGCTCGCCGCTTCTGGAAATACAGGTTGTGGACATAGCCGATGAAATAGCGTATGATAATCATGACCTGGATGACGGGATCGCAGGCGGGCTTTTGAAGATCTCTGATTTAAATTCGGTGGGCCTGTGGAAAAGCGTCCGCAAAGACTTAAAGAAAAAATACTCAAGGCTCGATGAAGAAATCGAGCAGTACCAGATAATACGATCTCTTATAAATATTCAGGTTTCGGATCTCCTGGCAGAAACAGAAAAAAGGATCAGGCGCTTTAAGCTGAAATCTGCCGAGGATGCAAAAAAGGTCCCGGGAAAAATAGTGGATTTCAGCAAACAGATGAATGAAAGGCGCCGGCCTTTAAGGGAGTTTCTTCTGAAGAATCTCTATCAGCATTACAGGGTTGTGCGCATGTCGGGAAAGGCGCACAGATTTATGCGGGATCTTTTTAAAATATATGTGGAACAGCCCGAACAGCTTCCGCCGGCAAGCCAGGCCAGGCTTAAGAAAGAGAATAAATACACTGTTGTGTGCGACTACATAGCAGGCATGACAGACCGTTATGCGCTGGATGAACATAAAAAGTTTTTCGAACCATATGAGAGAGTCTGATGAAAGAAAATAATGGATTCTTGTACGACAATGAAATCTTCGGCAGGTTAAAAGAGAGCCTCGACCTCAAAAAAGAACAGGGCGCGCTCGGCAGCCTTTTTAAGCGCCCGATATGGTGGGTTGTTTCGGACGGGTCAAAAGCCCCGCTTGTGACCGAAGAGCAGGTTATGGCCAATTGTAAAAAGATGAAGACCTGCAGGCCCGGGGTAAGACAGGCATGCATGAAGGTCTTTTTCAATGCATTCCGAAAGGCCAAGAAGACAAAAGAGGCGGAATTTTTCAGGTGCATCAGCGGGCTGCACGGTTTTGCATACCCCATAATCATGGGAAAGAAGATCTACGGTTATATCGCAATGTGCCACGCCGAGAAAGAGGTCCCGCGCCAGGTAGTCCAGATATTCGCAGGCTTCGTCAATGCCCTCGTCAAGGAAACGCAGAAAGAACTTGAGCTCTCCAAGCTTTATGAAACCATAAGGCCGAGGGCCATAGCCCTGTCCACAGTGCATACGGTTCACCGGCTCATAAGCTCGACACTGGACCTGGATGAGCTCCTCCCGCGCATAGCGCGGCTGTCACTCCACGTCGTAAGGGCGAACCGCTGTTCGATAAAACTCGTGGACAAGGCCAGAAAAACCCTCCTTCCAAAAACAACAGTGGACCTCAGAAAGAAAAAGGTCCGGCTTAAAAAAGTCAAGATAGGCAGGCACGGGCCCGGCCGCGCATTTAAAAAGGCAAAGTGCATAAAAGGAGAGGGTTATTTATCAGTGCCCTTGATTGATGAAGACGTCATAGGCGTGATCACTCTCTATGATAAAGTGGACGGCAAGGCCTTCACTGATTTTGACCAGGAGATAATGCTTACGCTTTCCGAGCAGGCAGTTATTGCCATTAAAAATGCGCAGTTATATAAAGAACAGGAAAGGCTCACCACAGGCACAATAAAGTCTCTTGCCATGATGCTGCGGGCGCGCTCTCCCGGTATAATTACACCCAGGGAATCCTTTGTGAGAATAGTTATTGAAATGGGCAGGGAATTCAAGATGATACCCCATGATCTCAGAGGCCTCCAGTACGCAACGCTTCTGCACGACGCGGGTGAGATAGAGGTCCCCGACAGGATCCTTAAAAAACCGGGGGGCTTAACAGGAAAAGAGTTCAAGCTTGTAAAAGAGCACCCGCTAATGGGTGTAAAAATAATAAAACCGCTTAAAGCCCTTAAAGGTGTCGCGCCCATAATCATGCACCACCATGAAAACTATGACGGGACAGGCTATCCAAAAGGCTTAAGAAAAAATCAGATTCCCATAGGCGCCAGGATCATGGCGATTGTGGCCGCGTTTGAGGCAATGGTAACCAAGCGGCCGTACCGGACCAGAAAAACTATAAAAAGCGCCGTAGAAGAAATCAGAAAAAACAGCGGCACCCAGTTTGACCCCAAGGCAGTAGATGCCTTCCTGAAGGTAGTTAAAAGGAAGCACATACGCACGCTTCTAAGGAGGGAAGGATATGGAGCTTAAGATGTTCTTAAAATCAAAGATTCACAAAAAGATCATAGCCTTTTTCCATGAAAACCCTACATCGCTGGATACACCGCGCGGTATAGCTGCCTGGACAAATGAGGAATACAAAAAAATAGAAACAGCCCTTAAGGAACTGTGCTCATCGGGC
The DNA here is from genome assembly GCA_964451625.1 of uncultured Planctomycetia bacterium. Lineage (GTDB taxonomy): Bacteria > Omnitrophota > Gorgyraeia > JABMRJ01 > CAYVIU01 > CAYVIU01. The sequence continues at coordinate 8,208 of CAYVIU010000046.1, forward strand.
ATACTTGATTCACACGAATCCACATCCACTACAGCCTACAGCTATACAAGAGACAAGAAGGTTATTTCACAGATTGACAAACTGCTGAAGGAAGCCGCATGAAAAGGACTATCGTCATCATACTTATTGCAGCAGGGCTTATAGGGGTTATTCTTTATTACGTACCCATGTCATTGGGCCCCTTAAACAGGCTGGTTATGTACCCCATTGAAAAAAGGCTGGATGCCAGGATAAAGTATGACTCGTTAACAATGATGCCCCTAAGGCACCTTGGTGTTGAAGGCATAAAGGCCAGCGGCAGGGGCGGGTCATTGGTTACAATCGGAAAAGGGGATTTTTCATACAGCTTTATCAGTCTTATTGCAACAGGCCGGCTTACGATCCATTGCAAACTGAAAGACGTTGCTGTTTACGGCAGGGCCTCATTGCTTGATCTTATTGTAGACCTTTTGAATATTGACCTTCTAAAAGGTATTGAGTTCACCGATGTGGAAGGAACCTTTTATGTCGGAAAAGAAGATACAATAACACAAAAATTAAAAGGCACCGGCGAAGATTTTAAATTTGACCTTGACGGCATAACAGGGAAGGATAATTCCATAAACCTGCGCGTAAAGCTTCTTTTAAATGACACCTTAACGGAATTGATTCCGGAAGAGATGCAGAAAGGCCTGCTTGAAAAAGAAGAGGGCGGATGGAGCAGTGTGACAATGGGAATGACCGGCAATTATAAAAAACCTTCCCTGAGGGTCATAAATAAACTTTTCCGCATCAATATTTCGCCAAAAATGTAAAACTTATGGAACAGAGAAACGAATTTCAGAACGAACTTTTTGATGACCTTGCGAAACCGCAGAGGCCCAGGCGTATCCCGAGACATAAGCCTGTAGCAAAGCGATACAGCATTCTTCTGGACGTCACTCACGAACAGGCCGTATTTTTTGTGATAGCGCTGATAATTGCCGGTGTCATTATATTTTCCCTGGGGGTCGAAAGAGGGAAGAGGGCAGCCGCACCCGCTCCCGAGATTGCCCTGGAGCTTCAGGAAGAAGTTTATGAAGAGGCGCCGGAGAGCGCTGAAGAAGTCTTTGAAGAAATCGTAACGATCGAAACGCCGAAGGAAGAAATCCCGCCGGCTCCACCCGAGCCTGTGCAGAAGGTATCCAGGCCATACACAATCCAGGTGGCCACTTACTGGTCAAAGCCGAGCGCAAAGCGGGAAATGGAAAGGATCCGGCGCCGGGGGATGGACTCTTTTATCATCTCCACCAACGGCAAATATGATGTATGTGTGGGCGAATTCATAACTAAAGATAATGCAGATGAAACAATCACAAAACTAAAAAATGACTACAAATAAATTTCTTTTTACATCAGAATCTGTTACGGAAGGA
>CAYVIU010000047.1:0-8595 GCA_964451625.1 uncultured Planctomycetia bacterium
CAAGATGCGATTCAATCCCGGACTTATCTTTACCCCTTATGCTGCCGCCAAGATAATCTGCCAAACGAGAGGCCGTGGGGCAGTCCGGCTTCTTCTGAAGGGAAAGCCCCTTCAAGTCGTCTTTCAAGGCCGCCTTTATCATATCTTCAAATTGCTTCATAGATCCTCCCATATAATATGACGTAAAAAATCAGTCATTTCTTGCAATCTTTTTTAAATTAATCCTTATTTTATTTTTTGCCCTTTTTACAACAGAATAGACACTGCCTGCAGGCATATTGAATATGCGCGCAATTTCAGAAGTTGTTTTACCGTATAATAGATTTAATCTAAGCATATTCTTCTCTCCGGCGGATAATCCCTTTACTATATTTATAATACTCTTTAAGGAATCCTTAAAGATGACTTCTTCGAGAGGGCTTGGATTGCGCCTGTCGGCCAGCTCTAATGTTTTATCATTGTCGAATAGAACAGAGACATGCGGGACCTTCTGGGATTTTTTTCTGAAGTAATCAACTGCTTTATTGGCTGAAATAATGCTAAGCCATGGAACTATTTTGGCAGGGTCTTTTAATGTTTTGAGCAGGTCCTTTTCCCATATGGAAAGGAATACATCCTGACGGATATCTTCAACATCACCGGGTTGGTAGATGTAGTTCCATCGACGGAGCCTTTCATCGATGGCAAAAGAGGTGAGCTTCTTGAATCTATCGACAAACTCAAGCCAGGCCGCAGGATCGCTGTCAATACAGAGTGCAACCAGTTGCTTATTGGATAGTTTTTTGTAATCTAGCATAATGCCTGACTTTTTTATAGGCTAACACCAAATTAGGGAAAAGTCAAGGGAAAAATATTAAATATAAAAGCTATGGGGACACTTCTCCTCACAAGTCTGGGACACTTCTCCTCACGATTTGAGAACCGTCCCTAAAAACTTGACTGGGGTGGGGATTTCTTATATAATGCGTGATATGATCATATTAGGGATAGCAACGCCGTTTTCACATGATCCGTCAGCCGCACTCATAATAGACGGCAAAATCGCCGCATTATGCGATGAAGAACGGCTTATAAGGCAAAAACACGCCATGGAAAAGCTCCCCGTGAATGCCATAAAGTTTTGCCTGAAAAAAGCCGGTATTGAGCCGCATCAGGTAGATGCAGTTGCATACCCATGGTCTTTCGATGCGTATGAGGAGAAAAAATGGCAGTTTATCCGTCGGACATGGCGCACAAGGCCCAGCCATGCGTATAAAACCATCCTGAAGTCCAGGTCCCGCCGCAAAGGCAAACTCGACAAGCTTACAAGAACCCTTAACGAAGCCGGAATCAATCCCAAAAAGACAAAAATCCATTTTGTTGAACACCATCTCGCACATGCGTCAAGTGCTTATCACTTATCCGGCTTCAAAGACGCGGCGATTTTGTCTATTGACGGCGCAGGAGAGTTTACATCAACATTGTTTGCCGATGGCCAAAACGGCACCATCAAAAAAATCAAGGAAATCATATACCCGGACTCTTTAGGCCTGTTTTATTCAACCATGACTGAATATCTGGGTTTTGAAATCAATGACGGCGAATACAAGGTTATGGGCATGGCCCCTTACGGAGACCCCGAAAAAGCAGATTTTTCCAATATAGTAAAATATGACAAGAACTCTTTCATTATAGACGATCTCTATGTATGTGCCAGGCGCTCCAAGCGGTACAGGCCTGACAGGATGTATTCGGCCAAACTTGTCCGGGACTGGGGCCTGCCAAGGACAGGCGACGGCCTCTCGGAACCCTACACCAATATAGCGGCAAGGACACAAAAGACCCTTGAGGATGTCACAATAACGCTCATGGAGACGTATCTGTCCGAATCGCTTAAAAGGAATAACGGCAGGCTCTGCTTTGCGGGAGGCTGCGCGCTGAATGTGAAACTAAACAAAAAGATCATTGAGCATCCGCTTGTAAAAGAATTGTTTGTCCAGCCTGCAGCACACGACTCCGGCACTTCACTCGGGGCAGCAACTTATGCGGCGAATCTTTCAGGAGAAAAAATTGTACCGATGAAACACGTCTATTACGGCCCGTCATTTTCAAATGCCGAAATAAAAAATATTCTGGATAAATTCAAAATCAAATATAGAGAATCAAAACTTATTACAGAAGATGTGGCAGGGCTTCTTTCCGACGGTAAAATCGTTGCGTGGTACCAGGGCCCCATGGAGTTCGGCCCCCGCGCATTGGGGAACCGCTCAATACTCGCAAACCCTGCAACAGAAGGAGTCGCCGACCAAATAAATGCAAGGATAAAATTCCGGGAAAAATGGCGCCCGTTCTGTCCATCAATATTGCCGGAATACGCAAAAGAAATCCTGGGCACGGATCACCCATCACCCTTCATGACATTTTCATTCACTGTAAAGGATGAATGGATCAAAAAAATACCGGAAGTAGTGCATATCGATAAGTCAGCCCGTCCCCAGATAGTAGACCCGAAAACCAATCCCCGTTTTCATGAGCTGCTTACCAGGTTCCACGCCAAAACAGGCCTCCCGGTCCTCATAAACACCTCTCTGAACAGACGCGGCGAGCCCATCGTATCAAGCCCCGAAGATGCCATCGGCATGTTCTATAACTGCGGTCTTGAACACATGGCCCTGGGCGATTTCCTTATAGAGAAGAAGTAGTTTTCCAGCCTCTCTTGACTTTTGCGATTGACACAGGTATAGTTATATATTATAATAGCTTTCATATACTAATAAAATAATAGGCTATGGGTACTATTAGAGACGAAAGACTATCCAAATTAGAGGCCATACGTGCCGAAGGTATCTATCCTTATGGCGGGAAATTTGAAACTTCCTCATCCATTAAGGAGCTGACCGATGCCTTTGCTGAGGGGAAGGCATGCCAGGTTGCAGGACGGATTATGGCCATGAGGCAGCACGGCAAAAGTATCTTCTGTGACCTTCGCGACCAGAGCGGAAAGGTCCAGCTCTATGTAAAAGCGGATGCAGCCGGCGGGAAGGTATTCAAACTCTTCGAAAAGCTCGACATCGGCGATATCATAGGGGTCGAGGGAAGCCTTTTCAAGACCAGGACAGGAGAGGCCACAATAAAGGTAGAAGGCACGACACTTCTGTCAAAGAGCCTGCTCCCGCTCCCTGAAAAATGGCACGGCCTCAAAGACGTTGAGACAAGGTACCGCCAGAGGTATCTTGATTTAATAGTCAATCAGGATGTCAAAAAGACCTTTTACATACGCACAAAAATCATTCAGAAGATAAGAGAGCTCCTTGGAGCCAAAGGCTTCATGGAGGTAGAGACCCCCATGATGCACTCCATCGCAGGGGGTGCCGCAGGCAAGCCTTTCCAGACACACCACAACGCACTCGACATGGACCTGTATCTTAGAATCGCACCTGAAATATATCTCAAAAAACTGATTGTCGGGGGTTTTGAGAAGATCTATGAGATAAACCGCTCCTTCAGGAATGAAGGGATATCCCCGAGGCACAATCCGGAGTTCACCATGCTCGAGGTGTACGAGGCATATTCTGACTGCCAGGGCATGATGGACCTGACCGAGGGGCTTATCACTGAAATTGCAAAAGGTATTTTTGGTACACTTAAGTTTGAATATCAAGGCAAGCCTATAGACCTTTCAAAGTGGGAGAAGGTTTCGTTTGCCCGGCTCATGGATGAGCAGTTCGGCATAAAACCTGACGAAAAGCCGGAGGCATGGATCAAAAAACTCAAGAAAAAGAATGTGAAGGTCGAAGGAAAGACCTTATCACGTACCCAGCTTATAAATATAGTGGGCGATCTTATAGAGCCGAAAGCGGGAAACCACCCGGTCTTTGTCGTAGACATGTTTACAGAGCTGTGCCCCCTGGCCAAGAAAAAACAGGACAACCCTCTTATTTCAGACAGGTTTGAATTATACATGGGCGGCCTTGAGGTTGCAAATGCCTATTCTGAGCTGAACGACCCGATCGAACAGAAGAAAAGATTCCTCCAGGACAAAAAGGAAACCCGTAAAAAAGAAATTGACGAAAGTTTCATAACCGCCCTTGAACACGGCATGCCTCCTGCAGGGGGCCTGGGCATCGGCATCGACAGGCTCGTTATGATACTTACAAATTCCGCATCCATTCGTGATGTAATTTTATTCCCTCAACTCAAAAAGGAAAAATAATGCGCTGGGAATTGCTTGTTAGCTTGCGGTACCTTCTGGCCAAAAGGAAGGAAAGATTTATCTCAGTAACCACTGCCCTGTCAGTGCTCAGTGTCACAATAGGGGTTGCGGCCCTTATCATAGTACTGGGTGTCATGAACGGCTTCGGCGATCAACTGCGCGAGAAAATAGTCGGCTTCAACTACCACATCCATGTGGAAAAACCGGGCGGCCTGGAAAACAGCCATTTAATAACAAAAAAGATAAGTGATTTGCCTCAAGTCAGGTCTGCAAGCCCGTTTATTGACGGACAGGCGATAATACTTACGGAAGGTACCCAGCCGCGCGGGATCCTCGTGCGCGGCATAGACCCTTCGGCAGAGAAGGATTCCATTAATGTAGAACTCATAGACGGAGAGTTCAAGCTTAAGGATAATGAAATTGCTCTGGGAAATGAACTGGCCAGGCTCTTGAGGCTTAAAGTAGGAGATACCGTCAGCCTGATAAGCGGGGTAAGTGTAACCCCCAGGGCCTTTAAGATTGGAACCATCTTTCATTCGGGGATGTATGATTATGACGCGAACGTGGCCTTTACAAACATAAATGCGGCCAAGACGCTTTTTAATACAAAGGGCCGGGTCGGCGGAATAGGCATAAGGGTTGCGAGGCTTGATATTGCCGCGGCAATAAAAAGGTCAATAACGCGCCTCCTCGGCAGAAATTATCTGGTAAACACATGGATCGACTTAAACAAAAACCTCTTTGCGGCGATAAAACTTGAAAAGGTCCTCGTGTTCATAGTCGTAATGCTCACTATCGCAGTGGGGGCGGTGAATATAATAAGCACATTGAGTCTTCTGACCCTTGAAAAAACAAAAGACATCGGTATTTTAAAGGCACTCGGGGCTACAAAATTTTCTATTGCAAATATCTATATGTTTAAGGGGCTCGTAATAGGCATCGTGGGTTCATCCCTGGGCCTTTTATGGGGACTCCTTATTACAAAAAACATAAACCAGATCAGCGATTTTATTTCAAGGGTCACCGGTTTTGAGCTTTTTTCAAGAGAGATATATTATCTGGATAAAATTCCTGTAAGCGTAAACTATCCGGATATCTGGTTGATAGTCTCGTTTGCCGTGGGTTTAAGTTTTCTTGCGACACTTTATCCTGCCTGGCATGCGTCCAGGCTTGATCCTATCGAGGCGCTCAGATATGAGTAACGTAGTTACATATTTAGTAGATGAACTGATGGGCGGCTTTAAAAAGCACCCTGCCTTCTTAAGGGCGGAGGGATTGCACAAGGCCTACAAAAAGGGCAAGGACAATATCTATGCCGTTCGCGGCATCAGCCTTGGCGTAAAAAAGGGAGAGATCCTCGTAATCGTAGGCCCATCAGGGGCGGGCAAGTCCACGCTTTTACATCTTTTGGGCGGACTGGATACGCCGACTGAGGGAAAGGTGTTTTTAGACGATCACGATATATACGGTATCAGCGACAGGAAAAGGACACGCCTGAGAAACAAGAAAATAGGATTTGTATTCCAGTTCTATCATCTCCTGCCGGAGTTCAGCGTGCTGGAAAATACGATACTTCCGACGCTCATGCAGAAAAGAAAAGAGAAAAGAAGTGTTGTCATGAAGCACGCAGAAGAGCTCCTTTCCAGGGTGGGGCTGGCTGATAGGATTCATTTCAAGCCGAATGAGCTTTCAGGCGGCGAGGCGCAGAGGGTTGCAATAGCAAGGGCGCTTATTAATGAACCTGAGATTGTGCTCTGCGATGAGCCCACGGGCAACCTTGATTCAAGGACAGCCAGCGAGATCTACAATCTGATTCATTTATTAAACAAGACCAAGCACACAACCTTTGTGATAGCGACCCACGAACAGTCACTTGCGAAGACAGCCACAAGAGTAGTCCATTTAAAAGACGGAAAAATTGAATAGGGAGAGTATATGGGCAGGAAGGTTTATCTTAACGGAAATTTAGTTGATAGGGAAAATGCAAAGGTAAGCGTTTTTGATCACGGCCTTTTATACGGTGACGGTGTGTTCGAAGGAATACGTTCATACAACGCGCTTGTATTTAAATTGAAAGAACATACAGACCGCCTCTTTGACTCGGCAAAGGCCATTGAGCTTTCAATCCCCATGACAAAGGCCGAAGTTATAAAGGCGATAGTCGAAACACTCAAGGCAAACGGCCTTAAAGACGCATATATAAGGCTTGTCGTAAGCCGCGGGGCGGGCGATCTCGGGCTTGACCCGAGAAAGTGCAAAAATCCCACTATTTTTATAATCACCGACAAAATTGTTTTATATCCGAAGGAATTTTATGAAAACGGGCTTGAGATTGTTACTGCAAAAACCAGGCGCAACATGCGCGCCGCGCTTGATCCCGAGATAAAGAGCCTCAATTATTTAAACAATATCCTTGCCAAGATAGAGGCCATAAAAGCGGGCGTGGAAGAAGCGATAATGCTGAATCAGGACGGAGACGTAGCCGAGTGCACCGGGGATAATATCTTCATGGTGAAAAAGGGCGTGCTTTCCACGCCGCCCAAAGAGGCCGGTGTCTTAAAAGGCATTACAAGAAATGCCGTTTTGGGCCTGGCAAAGGCCGAGGGCATAAAGACAGAAGAGAAGAAGATAAAACAAAAGGATCTTTATTCTGCAGATGAATGTTTTTTAACGGGCACTGCCGCAGAGATCATTCCTGTCACAAAGATTGACCAAAAGAAAATAGGCGACGGCAGGCCCGGCAGGATCACAAAAAAATTGTTGGAAAAATTCCGGGAATTAACGCAAAGAGACGGCGTTAGGTATTGATAAGGAGAAGACCTATGACTTGCGATATCTGCAGTAAAAACGATGCCACGGTGCATCTTACCGAGATAGTTGACGGTGAAATGACCAAGATGCATCTCTGTGAGGAATGCGCCAGGAAAAAGGGCGCGGAGATGGAGGAGCATTTTGGTTTGAGCGACCTTTTGGCAGGATTGGCAGACCTCGATATAAAACTAAAGCCCAAGGTAGAAGCCAAGATGGAATGCCCCAGCTGCGGCCTTACGTATCAGGATTTCAGAAAGACAGGGCGCCTGGGGTGCGGCCAGTGCTATGCAGCGTTTGAGAAAAACCTTATGCCGCTTTTAAAACGCATTCACGGCTCTACCCATCACACAGGAAAGATTCCGCTCAAGGTTCCGAAATCGGCCAAGGGCGCCGATAAACTGCAGCAGCTGCGCAATGAACTGCAGCGCGCCATTGCGGCGGAAGAATTTGAAAAGGCCGCCAGCGTAAGAGACGAAATCCGAAAACTCGAAAAAAAGAAAAAATAGAGAGGGTTTATAATGAAAATAGATGATCTCCTGAAACAGACGAGCGAATGGCTGAAGGGCACGGGCGCGGATTCCGACATAGTCGTTTCTTCGAGAATACGCCTCGCAAGAAACCTGGCGAAGTTTCCGTTTTCGCACTGGGCCAGCAAAAAGCATAAGACACAGATCCTGAGCGCAATAAGAGATACTATAGCAAAGTCCCAATATCTGAAAAAGACCACCTGTATAGAGCTGAAGAGCTTAAACGATCTGGACAGGCAGCTCCTTGTGGAAAGGCACCTTATGTCCAGGGAGCATGCCATGAGGCAGGATTCAAAGGCGATTGTTTTTGATGATAAGGAAATTGCCGCAATAATGATCAATGAAGAAGACCATTTAAGGATGCAGGTCATCCAGTCCGGCTTCAACCTGACTGAGGCATGGCGCATGATGGACACCATTGATAATGAGCTGTCAAACAAGATACAGTACGCCTATTCTACGAAATTGGGATATCTCACTGCATGCCCGACGAACGTCGGCACAGGGCTCCGCGCATCAGTGATGCTGCATCTGCCCGCGCTTGTCATGACAAAACAGATAAACAGGGTTCTCCAGGTGGTGTCAAAGCTGGGGGTCGCAATAAGGGGATTTTACGGCGAGGGCACAGAGGCCCAGGGGAATTTCTTTCAGCTTTCAAATCAGGCCACGCTCGGCAGGGCCGAGAATGACTTAATAGACAATCTCGCGCGCATGATAAATCAGATAATCTCACGTGAGAGGAGTTCCAGAAAAGCGCTTCTGGCAAGCAACCGTGAACAGGTGAACGATAAGATCTGGAGGGCGTACGGGATTCTTAAAAGCGCGTATATTATTACAAGTGCGGAGACCATAACACTCCTTTCCATCATAAGGCTCGGAGTGGACCTTGAAATATTAAAAGGCATAGATAAAAAGAAGGTGAATGAACTTTTTATATTAACTCAGCCTGCTCATCTGCAGAAGATTGAGGGGAGGGCATTGAATTCCACCGAAAGAGACATAAAACGTGCTGCCCTGATAAGAAAAAGAATAGGAGGAAATTAAAAAATGGCGATGTTTAACAGG
>CAYVIU010000047.1:8605-9551 GCA_964451625.1 uncultured Planctomycetia bacterium
GCCCAGATCATAAGAGAGAATCTAAGCAAATAATTTACGTACTCATTGAAGGAGGTAGAGAGATGTTTAATCGTTTCACGGAACGTGCGAGAAAAGTAATTCTCTTGGCAAAGGAAGAGGCCAAGAGGTTTAATCACGATTATATAGGCACAGAGCATATTCTTCTGGGTTTGGTGAGAGAAGGAGAAGGTGTCGCAGCCGCCGTATTAATGGGGCTGGGCCTGGACCCTTCAAAGATAAGATTGGAAGTTGAAAGACTGGTACAACCTGCATCCGGCTCAACGGTTACGGGAGATATTCCATTCACACCAAAGGCAAAAAAGGCGATTGAGCTTTCAATAGACGAGGCCAGGGAACTGGGCCACAATTATATAGGCACAGAGCATCTCCTCCTTGGTTTAATACGCGAAGGCGAGGGAGTAGCCGCACAGGTCCTTACCAACCTTGGCCTGAACCTTGGCAGGGTGAAGGATGAAGTGATGCAGCTTTTGGGTTCCGCCACCCCCGGTTTTTCAATGGGGCCAAGGTCGCAAAAGATTAAGACAAAGACCCCTGCGATTGATTCCTTCGGAAGGGATCTTACAACTTTGGCAAAACAGGGAAAGCTTGATCCTGTAATAGGAAGGCACAATGAAATCGAAAGGGTTATACAGATCCTGAGCCGCCGTAAGAAAAACAATCCCGTGCTTTTAGGAGAAGCGGGAGTAGGTAAAACCGCTATCGTTGAAGGCCTGGCCCAGTCAATTATTGAAGGGACTGTTCCTGAAACATTAAAAGGCAAGCGCCTGGTGGTATTAGACCTGGCCCTTATGGTAGCCGGCACGAAGTACAGGGGGCAGTTCGAGGAAAGAATCAAGGCTGTCATGGACGAGATCAAGAAAACAGAAGACATCATAGTATTTATAGATGAGCTCCATACGCTTGTAGGTGCAGGCGGGGCGGAGGG
>CAYVIU010000048.1:0-9452 GCA_964451625.1 uncultured Planctomycetia bacterium
TCTCTGGCCGTATGCCCTTAACCCTATGCCTCTCCTAAGCTCGTCCATGCTGCGAAGGTGGTCTTTCCACTTGGAATCAATCATCTGGAGCAAAATAGCCTTCTCAATATGCCTCATTGCACCAGCGCCAACAGTTTTTTCCTTATTCTCATACGCAGCATTAACCCTGGATAATATTTCCTTAAAACTTTCATCATGGGGAACGTCGCTAAGCTTCAAATCGCTTATATCCACAGTAAATCTGGACTTTACCCAGTGCGTAAAGCCGGCAACATCCCAGTCAATCCGCGGCGAATCTTTACTTAAATAAATATTCATCCCCCTGTCGAGGATCTCTTCGATGACTTCACTCATATGCTCTTTTAGATTTTTGTCTTCCAGCGCCCTTCTTCTCTCTTCATATATCACTTCACGCTGTTTATTCATGACATCATCGAAATCCAGGAGGTGCTTCCTTATCTCAAAGTTCTGCTCCTCTACCCTCTTCTGAGCTGTCTCAACTGCCTTCGTAACCAACGGGTGCTGTATTTCCTGGCCCTCTTCCATGTGGAGCCTGTCCATGATTAAGGCAATTCTATCGGAACCGAACACCCTCATAAGGTCATCCTGCAAAGAAAGATAAAACCTTGAAGATCCCGGGTCACCCTGCCTGCCTGAACGGCCGCGAAGCTGGTTGTCGATACGCCTTGCCTCATGCCTCTCGCTTCCCATTACATGCAGGCCCCCGAGCTCAACAACCTTTTTATGTTCCTTTTCTGCAATGCCCCTGTTTTCCTTCAAGAATTGATTATATTCATCTTTTGAAATAGCCCTGCCATCGGCCGTCAATTTAGCTACAAGGTCATTTGTCATAAATTCAGGATTTCCTCCGAGGACTATATCGGTGCCGCGGCCTGCCATGTTTGTTGCCACAGTGACAGCCCCGAGCCGGCCTGCCTGTGCTATAATGTGGGCCTCCATCTGGTGGTATTTGGCATTGAGTACATTGTGCGGGATACCCCTTCTTTTTAACATCTGGCTTATGAGTTCATTTTTCTCTATGGAAATAGTACCCAGGAGGATGGGCCTGCCGAGTTTGTTAAGCTCTTCCACTTCATTACAGATCGCATTAATTTTTTCTTTTTCGGTTTTATAAATAACATCCGGGTGGCTGGCGCGCATAAGCGGCTTATTCGGAGGGATGGCAACAACCTTTAGTTTATATATCTTATCGAATTCCGCCGCCTCTGTTACTGCTGTTCCTGTCATTCCTGCAAGTTTTTCATACATCCTGAAGTAGTTCTGGAATGTAATAGTCGCGAGCGTCTGGTTTTCCCTTTCTATCTTTACTCCCTCTTTGGCCTCGACCGCCTGATGAAGGCCGTCACTCCAGCGCCTTCCGGGCATTATCCTGCCGGTGAACTCATCCACTATGACCACCTGGTTATCCTTTACAAGATATTCTTTATCCCTCCTGTAAAGGGTATGTGCCATGAGGGCCTGGTTTACATGGTGTTTGTATTCCATTGTCTCCATATCGTGGAGATTGGGAAGCCCCAGGAGCTCTGCTGCATGGGCCTCTCCCTTATCTGTAAGATATGCCGTATGCGCCTTTTCATCAATGATGTAATCACCGCTTTCTTCTTTTGTAACCGCATCTTTGCTGCCAGGCTTAAGACGGGGAATAATCTTGTCTATTTTATAATATTTTTCTGTGGATTCTTCCGCGGGGCCTGATATGATAAGGGGCGTCCTGGCCTCATCAATAAGGATACTGTCTACCTCGTCGACTATTGCATAATGAAACTGTTTCTGAACCCGGTCTTCAATACGGAGCCTCATAATATCCCTCAGATAATCGAAGCCGAATTCATTATTGGTTCCGTAAGTTATATCGCATTGATATGCCAGCCGCCTTGCCTCATCCGTCATATCGTGCTGTATCGCACCCACTGTAAGGCCCAAAAATTCATATATGGGGCCCATCCACTCCTTGTCGCGATTGGCAAGATAGTCATTCACAGTAACTACATGCACGCCCTTGCCAACAAGTGCATTTAAATATACAGAAAGCGTTGCAACAAGTGTTTTTCCTTCCCCGGTTGCCATTTCCGCGGCCATGCCCCTGTGAAGCACTATGCCTCCGGCAAGCTGGACATCAAAGTGCCTCATATTCAGAGTCCTCTTGCCGACTTCCCTTACAACTGCGAATGCCTCGGGCAGTATCTCATCAATGCCTTCGCCCTTTGAAACCCTTTCTTTGAATTGGGCAGTCTTGGCCTTGAGCGCATCATCAGGCAACGCTGAAACTTCGGGCTCAAGAGAGTTGATCTCCTCTACAATGGGCTGTACATCTTTGAGCACCCTTGCGGATTCTGTCCCGAATATTCTCTTTAAAATAAACTTTATCATATTTTTTAGGGCTTTCGTATTTTCAGGAAGGCCTGCATAAAGCCGTCCAGGCTGCCGTTCATGACAGCTGTAACGTTGGAGGTTTCATGTTTTGTCCTGTGGTCTTTAACAAGCGAATACGGATGCATGACATATGAGCGGATCTGGCTGCCCCATTCTATCTTTTGTTTTTTTGCGTATTCTTTTTCCATCTCTTTTTTCTTTTTCTCTGTTTCATATTCATAAAGGCGCGCCTTCAGGACCTTCATGGCAGTGGACTTGTTTTTATGCTGGGACCTTTCGTTCTGGCACTGGACAACAATATTACTGGGCAGGTGTGTAATCCTTACGGCAGAATCCGTTACGTTCACATGCTGGCCGCCTCTTCCACCGGCACGGTAAGTATCTATCTTTAAATCGCTTGGCTTTATGTCGACTTTTATTTCATCCGAGATCTCTGCTATAACATCTACTGATGCAAATGAGGTATGCCTGCGGCGATTGCTGTCAAATGGGGAGATCCTTACAAGGCGGTGGACGCCTGATTCAGATTTAAGATAACCGTAGGCATATGGGCCTTTTATCATTATTGTTGTATTTTTTATGCCGGCCTCATCACCCGGGAGGCAGTCTATTTCGCGGACATCATATCCTTTGGAACCGGCCCACTTGGCGTACATCCTTAAAAGCATGCTCACCCAGTCGCAGGACTCTGTACCGCCTGCCCCGGCATTTATATTGAGGATGGCGTTGTTTCTGTCCTGAGGACCTCCAAGAAGGCTTTTAAATTCCAGGTCATCAAGTTTTAATCTTAAGCTGTCGATCTCTCCCCTGAGGTGTTTTATTGACTTATCGTCACCGGAATCCAGTATGCCGAGGAGTTCTTTGATATCTTCGCACTCTTTTTTCGCATTTCTCCAGGGCTCATATACTGCCTTAAGGGCTTTTAGCTGAACTATTTTTTCATTGGCCTTTTTAGTGTCCTGCCAGAATCCGGGCTGGGCCAATTCATTTTCTAATTCTTTCACAGAGGCCTCTTTGACATCTATGTCAAAGATACCTCCTGAGCTCATTCAGCTTCCCCTCTATTTTGGAAACTATATCCTTAAGCTCTTGTATCATGATTATCTCCTTACTGTATCATTTATTATAGCAAGTCCTTCTTTTTTTAGCAATTCCCTTTTGGTTAGCTCCGCCAACTAATCTCTTTCTCCTCAATAGCCTAAAATATGAATGGGCAAACCTGTGGGCCTCATCCCTTATGCGCTGTATAAGATGCAGTACGGGAGAATTTTTATGCAGTATCAACGGGATGTTTTTACCGGGAAGCCATATCCTATCAAATTCCTTCGCAATACCTATAACAACTTTTTTTTCAAAGCCTAATTCTTTAAGGGCTTCGAGGGCAGTATTAAGATGGCCCCTGCCTCCGTCTATAATTATCAAATCGGGCATGTCCAGCCGTTCTTCGAGCGCCCTTTTGTATCGGCGCGCAACAACTTCTTTCATCATAGCATAGTCATTTATGCCCTCGACTGTCCTTATTTTATATTTTCTGTATTCGGCTTTTTCGGGTTCGCCGTTTACAAAGACTACCATAGAGCCCACGGCCTCCACGCCCGATATATTTGATATATCGAATGCGTCGATCCTGCGAAGCCTCCTCCGCAGATTTAAAAGGTTTTTCAGGTCTTCGACTTCATCAAAGCCGCTTATTTTAACCCCGCCGTCGGTGGCAACACTTAAAGCAGAGATCCTATCCCTTATCTTAGCGGCTGTTTCGTAATCCATGGCTTTGGACGAAACCCGCATATGTTTTGAGAGATCTTTAAGGAGCCTGGTACGCTTGCCCTCCAGAAAAAGTATAAGCTCCCTGACTATTCTATTATATTCTTTTTTTGTAGTTTTTCTTTCGCAAGGCCCGGTGCATTCGCCTATATGAAACGCCAGGCAGATCTTTTTGGAAAGCCTGTTACACGTCCTCAAAGGAAAAACCCTTTTCATATATGAAAGGGCCTGTTTCAAAAGCTTCACATTGGTATATGGCCCGAAATAACGCGAGCCGTCGGAAACCCTTCTCCTCGTTATCATAAGCCGCGGATATTCTTCTTTTGTAAGTTTGAGGTAGGGATAGCTCTTGTCATCCTTTAGCTCCACATTGTATTTCGGCCGCATGGTTCTCACCATGCTGGCTTCATAAATAAGGGCCTCGGCCTCTGAACGGGTGGGAATAAAATCCACATCTTTTATCTGGGAAACCAAGAGTTCTGTCCGGGGCAGTTTGACACTTCTCTGAAAATAGCTCGACACCCGTTTTTTTATGGAGGAGGCCTTTCCTATATAAAGGACTTTGCTCTTTTTATCCTTAAATAAATACACCCCCGGGGCATCCGGGAGGCCCTTTATTGTCTTTTTAATACCCATGCTAGAAATTTTCCCAATTCTTTGACTTTCAACATATAAAGAGTTGCAAAATACACAACTATGCCAAGGCCTATGGAAAAGGCAAGGTACGCCACATTATAAACGGTGCCCTTCGTTAACATAATATTATCGAAATATCTCGCTGTTATATATAAGGCCATTCCCATCAGCGCGGCTGCCAGGATGCTCTTCGCAGAAAACACAAGAATCTCCTTTTCTCCGAAGCTTCCTATCCTTTTCCTGAGCAGATAGAATAATATCGAGAAATTAAATATCCCGGCCGCAGAAGTAGCCAGCGCCAAGCCCCCGATTTTAAGCGGCCACATGAGGATTAAATTTAATATAATATTGACGACAAGTGCGGCAGCGGAAGTTTTAAGCGGGGTAATTGTATCCTGCATGGAATAGAATGAAAAGACCAATATTTTTATACCGGCATAAGAAAATAGTCCGATTGAATAAAAGAACAGGGCCTGATTGGTAATCATTACAGAATAATCTCCGAATTTATCGCTTTGGAACAGAATCCTTATGATATGGTCTCCTAAAATCATAAAAGCCACAGTGGCCGGTATAACCAAAAGGAGAGAGGCGCGCAGCAGGAAGTTTATCGTCCTCTTAAATTTGGCCATATCGCGCCTGGCAAAATGTTCCGAAAGAACAGGCAGTGAGGCTATGGCAAGGCTTGTGGCAAAGATTCCTGTAGGAAACCGTATCAGGCTATAGGAATAAAAAAGGGCCGCTATGCCGCCTGCACCCACAATCCAGTGTAAAGAGGCGAGCATTGTATCTATCAAGACATTTAATTGATATACGATTGTAGCCGGGGCCCTTGGCACCAGGAGCTTTCCTATCTTTTTAACGGCCTCATGGCGAAATATCTTAAACGTCCTTAACCTCATGCCCTTCTTATACAAAACCGGTATCTGCACCAGAAGCTGAAGTACACCGCCTATAAGAACGGCAAAGGCCAGTGCCTTTACGCTTACATTACGGTTAAGTACGAGAATAGTTGTAATGACAGAAATATTCAGAAGGCATGGTGCAAAGGCAGGCGCCGAAAAATGCTTAAGGGAATTCAGTACCCCCATAGCATATGCGGCCAGGCCTATGAGCAGTATATATGGAAATATCAATCTTGTAAGGCTAACCGCTAATCTAAATTGCTCGGGGTCCCTGGTAAAACCAGGGGCTATAATACGGACTATTGCCGGAGCCAGGAGGAGGCCTGCCACAACTAATGTCATGAGGCATATTAAGGCTATATTAAGGAGTATATTAACAAGATGCCAGTATTCCTCTTTTTTCTTTTTTATAAGATATTCGCTTAAGACAGGTACAATTGCAGAGTTCGCGGCCCCTTCCGCCACCATATCCCGCAGGAGGTTAGGTATCCTGAAGGCCACAAAAAAGGCCTGAATGGCCTTGCCTGTCCCGAAGAACCTGGCTATCAATACAAGCCTCACAAACCCCAGGACCTTGCCTACGAGGGTAGCGATACTTATTACGCCGGTTGATTTTATTAAAGATTTGGTTGACATATATACCGAGTTATGTTAGACTATTTTTCCGTTACATCGGAGGTATAAAGAATGCCCATTTTAAAGTCTGCTTTAAAAAGAATAAGGTCTGACAAAAAGAAGCGCGAGAAAAATCATGCTGTTATCTCAGACCTTAAAACAAGAATAAGAAAATTTGATTCCCTGGTGTCCAAAAAGAAGACCAAGGACGTCGGCCCTTATTTGAAAACCCTTATCTCCAAAGTCAACAAGGCCGCTTCCAAGGGCCTTATCCACAAAAATAAGGCATCGCGGCTTGTATCCCGCCTCACCCTCAAGGCAAACAAGCTAGGCGCATAATTTTACCGCAAGAAGCTCCAGAATCAATTCCTTGTCTCCTCTTCCGGTCTTGAGATCCCTATCTGCCTGTACCAGGAGCCTGATGTTCCTTTTTATGGTATCTATTTCAAAATGGTTTAATTGATTAAAAAATCTTTCTGAAAACCTTGCCGGCACCCTGATTGTCTTTGCTATATTAAGTTTCGAGGTTTTTTGTATCTCCAGCTTTTTTGCCTTCCACAGCCGCTTGAACTGCCAGCCCAAAAGGCCTATTATCTCTGTCTGGGACCTTCTTGTTTGAGAAAGCGCCTGGATAAGGTTCAGCGAGCGCTCAAAGTCCCGCGAACTTACGGCATCGACCAGGTCAAATACACTCCTTGTGACATCGCCTTCCACCAGGTTCTCGACATCCCTTTTGGCAATATCCTGCCTGGAATCCAAATAGGTTATGAGCTTATCCAGCTCCATGGCCAATGTCCTCAAATTATTGCCTTTTAGTTCCACCAGGAGCCCGGCAGCATCTTTTGATATCTTCTTATTGCGATCATGCGTATATTTATATATCCAGCTGTAGAGCCTGGCATTCGGCAGCTTGTTGCATTCATTAACCTTAGCGTATTTTGCCATGTCGGATAAAAAGCGGTTTTCCAGATAATTTTTTTCGGTATCCAGGACAACGTAGGTATGTTTTGAAGGGGCCTTGGCATAGGTGAGCAGGTATTTTTTTTCATTCTCAGAGAGGCGCTCTGCGTTTTTTATCAGCACCAGTTTATTTTCTGCAAATAGACTGCCGCTGCGAAGCGTATCCGCTATGTTGTTGTTGGGGCTATCCGCGTAAAGGAGAGTGCAGTCTAATGAAGCGGTGCTCGTGGATTGAAGGTGAGTTTTAAGCCTGGAAAGTATCTCTTCTTTTAAAAAGGGTTCTGTTCCGGAAAGTACAAATATAGCCAATTCCTACCATCCCTCGGTCGTCTTTTCTACAATTCTTTCGGCAAGGTCATCGACGGCTTCTTCAGTAGCAGCCTCTTCGCTCTTGGAGAGCCTGCCTTCCGTCTGGTATGTGGTTTCTCCGGTGAATCCTGTTTCCTTCCACATAAGCTGGCCTGTGGTGATATCCAGGAGTTCTATGTCCACGGAAATAAGCATCCTGTATTCCTCTACATTGTCAGACTGGTCGTAGGCAATAGCCTCTTTCGTGTAATAGACAAGATCTCCCCTTAGAACAAGATTCGCATCTTCTTCGTCCACTATGGAAAGATGGCCGTCAAATATAAACTGATCAATAACTGCTCTTGTAATATCTGTCTCGAGGCCGCTTTTATAGAGTTTGTAGGTTTCCCTGTCCGAAGGCTCTCTTGATATGTCAATCTTGTTGACAAAGCTTTCAACATAAATTGTCTGAAGGCGGCTTGGCAGGAGGGACCCTGCTGTGTAGCCGCAGCCCATTATTAAAGAGAGGGCCAGGATAAATGTAAGTTTAACGAATCTGGTTATCTCCATAGTTTAAATTTGCGCGCTTTTTTAAGCGCTTCCTTTTCTGCTATTGTCTTTGCCTTCTTTTCCACTTCTGTATATTTGCTTAAGGCCTCCGGGGCGACGCTTGTATTGGGATATTTATCCACCACTTCTTTGTAGTAAACCGCCGCGGAAGCATAGTGATGCTGTCTCTCATAAAAGGCAGCTATATCAAATACGGACCTTGCCCTTTTTTCCCTAAGGGTATCCAGTACCTTATCGGCCTCGGCCGCCAGTTCATTTGTGCTGTTTCTTCTGGCAAAGTTCTCAAATTCCCTTATGGCATCATCGGTTGCATCCTGGTTGTATTCCGGATCCAGCGATGCCCTATATGTGGCATAGGCCACTTCATACCTGGCTTCCTCTATAAGATCGCTTGTAGGATATTCTTCTATCAATCTCTGAAAGGCCATTACTGACTGGGCATAAAGCGCCTGCTTATTATAGCTTTCGCCGATTTTGAACTGGGCCTTATCGGCATAGCTGCCGTACAGTTCATTGATTACAACCTTTTCAAATATCTCTATGGCCTTGTCAAGAGCGGGTAAAACAGCAACGCCAAGAACCTTGGCCTTCTGGCCTTCAAAGAAAAGTATGCCTATGTCATATTCTCTTTTGATTATCTCTTCCCTGTTTTCTATGTAGGGGTAAACATCAAGTGCGGTTTGGTATGCAAGAAACGCGTGGTAGTATTCCTGATTATTTTCATGGGAGCGGCCGACATAATACTGGGCCTTCGAGGCATATCTGGAGTTTGGATAGAATCTTACAAGCTTATCGAATTCCTTAACAGCCTTTTTGTAGTCCTGGGCTTCATAGAAGCGCATTGCCCATTCAAATTGTTCTTTGGCCGTGTCCTTAACAGAGTATTTCGGGTTCAGCCATCTGCCGGTCTCGGGCGTCCATATCCATGCCGCATAGGCAGTGTTCGCAAAAACAGCCAGGAACAGTATTATAAGGGTGAGTTTTCTCATATGTTTACATATATTACTTATATGCTATATGGGAGAATATAACACAAGATAGGGGTAGATGTCAATTAAAAAGAGGGCCTTTTTAATTGCCGAACGGTGGATTTAGGCGCCGCTTGCGGTTCTCTCCAGGCAGTTTTTGAGATGCTTTTTGTCTTCTTCTGAGAGGTTTAAAAATTGATTGCCTATTTCATACTGATCGCCCATCGGAACCTTGCGGATCCAGGCCACCTTGGATATGGCCTTTATGCTGCGAAAAGGAGTGGGCAGCGCTATGACAAGAACCAGGCGGTTGGATAAAGATATAAAATCATTGCCTACAAAACGAATGCCG
>CAYVIU010000049.1:0-9450 GCA_964451625.1 uncultured Planctomycetia bacterium
ATGCTGCTTATTTCCCGGCTGGAAAGCTCATTTTTTGATAATTCTCTGAATAATAATTCAACCGCTAAATCCAGAGGGAATCCAAAAAGCACCTCTCTGGCTATGAATAGGGTCTTTCTGTCCTTATCATAATAAACCAGGCAATAATCGTCTTTTCCGCCTTTTTGGGTTGCATTCTTAACCGATGCCACCACCCCCTCAAATACTGCCCAATTTATGCTTTGTACCGGCTGTAGTACTTTTTGCCTGAGGGTATCGTTACTGTCGAGCTTTCTTTGAAGCTTTTCTATAATCTTCCCGCGCAGGCGGCTTTCTCTTTTGCCGTCTAATGGTTCATATAACCCATTACTTATAATCTGCTGCACCATTTCAGTCGCAGGCGAGGTGTTGGATTGAGGCCGGCCTATTACTCCGAGAACTGCGAGTTCGGTCATTGCAGCCTCAATTGCCTTTGGCTCTTTTCCGCTTGTAATACCTAAGCGCTGCATCTTTTGGATTTTTGGCAATTCTACCAGCTTGCCTGAAGCATAGCGCCACAAGGCTTTTGCTGATTCTATATCCCCGGCATTCGCCTTAATAAATACGGGCCTGAATAAACTACTAACCTCCGTGGACATATCAGCTAGTACGTCTTCCTGATATTTGGTTAACAATAAATCTTTCCCCATTTTAAAAATTCTCTGTCTTAACCGTTCTATGCGTTCCAGAAATATGCCATGCCTGGCCAGCTCATCTAGGTTTTCCAATAGTACAGCGTAGTCTTCGAGTATTTGAGCGGGGTCAAGAAATCCTTCTATTGTATCTAATTCTCCTGCGACTTCCTCTTTCTTTTGCTTCGCGGCTAATTGTCTTTTTTGCTCGGCTTTTCTGGTTGACTGCTTTCTTCTCTCAGCTTTTTTCTTTTTCTCTGCCTGGCGGTCTTTTTTGGCTTCTTTTACTTCTCTTCGTCTCCTCTGTTCTTCTGCTTCCCTTTTTCTCTTTTGCCTTTCTTCAGCCTCTTCGCGTTCTTTTGCCAGGCGGGCTTCTTCGGCCATTCTTTCTCTTTCTTTAGTTTCTTCCTGTTCCCTTGCCAAGCGGGTTTCTTCGGCCGCTCTTCGTTCTTCTGCCAGGCGGGCTTCTTCGGCTGCCTGCCTCTCTTCTTCAGCTTTTTTACGTTCCTCTTCTAATCGAGTTTCTTCTGCTTCCCTGGTTAAGCGGGCCTCTTCGGCTGCCTGACGTTCTTTCTCCTGCTGAGTTTCTGCGGCCTCCCGGCGCCTCTTTCGCCTCCCTTCAGATCTTTCACGCTCTTTTCGTTGTTTTTCATCCATAAGGCTGGTTATCGTCCGGCGGCCCCATTTGAGCAATTCATTCCTCATATTGCCTACAGTCTTTCTTACGCTGGATCTCTGGAGCATTTCTGTAGGTATTGACCTCTCCACTGCCCTATTTACCTCTAGCTCAAAGGATTCCTGTGTCCGGAACCATGATAAGCCGCGTTCTTCCAGTTTTTGTCTTATTTGTGAAAAGCGTTCTTCCAAGTCCTTTATTGCCTGCGCTTCGGCAGCTTTGACGTCTTTAGCCTTTTTTTCCAGGCTTGCCTTGGCTGCACGAGCCTGTTTCATGATATCATTAATCTTATCTCTTGCCTGGCGACGCTGGCGCCTGCTGATTTTTTTATCATGTTTAGCCGCAAGATTATTCATGGATTTTTCTAATAATGCAAGGTCTGCAAATTTTCTTGCGCTTATCTTATCCAGGGCACTAAGCAATTGATTTAATGCTGCTTCTCTCTTTTCCTTTTTCTGCGCTTCTTTCTTTCTTCTTTGCTTGGTTTGCCTTGCTTCTTTCTGTGCCTGTTTTCTGGCTTTGGCTTCTTTAAGGCCTGCATGTTGCCTGAAGATTTTGTTTGTAATGGCATCTATCGCTTCTGGCAATGTTATTTCGCCTGCTCTACACTTGTCCCGTTGCCTAAAAACAAAACTTAATGTATCAGAGGTAAAAACCCTGCATATAATCCTGCCTGGAACCAATATAACAAAAATTGTGGTAGGTACTGCTACGGCAACGAGAGCAGCGATTATCTTATTATTTATAAAATAGAAAGAGGAGGCAAACGAAGCAACAGTGAGTAAAGCGAATAAAATCTTATTGCGTGTAGAAAACCTTGGCTGCATCGGCGAGGAGCGGCCTCGTAAGTTTTGGAGGCTGGATATTTCCTCATCTAATATTATCCTGCGCTCCCGTGAAGTAACTTTTTTATCAAGGCGGGTTTCTATTGTCGACCAATGCGCTGATGGGGCCATTCCTTTTTCTTCCAGGGTATCTACTAAATCATTTTGTGATTTTGCTTCTTGCGGTGTAACTTTTCCTGCGGTGCGCATGTCTTCATCGAGTTGTGCAATGATTTCGTGTTTTAGTCCCGGAGAAATGACTTTGTCTCTCTCTACTTCGCGTTTGACCTGGTCTGCCATTTCGCCTTCGTCAGCATCGGGTATCGGTTTTTCTACATTTGATTCAGCGGGCTTGTTTTTATACCACTTCACTGCCCGGCCTATGACTTCGTAGATATTCCGGCTCATGGTAGGCTGCCACCCCGTGGCCTCTGAAAATGCCGCATACGATGCAAGTAGTGAATCGGGATCCCCTGACCTCGGAGGCTTAACTACCCAATCCGCCTTCACCTCCATAACTTCTGCAACTGCTTTTATAATTTCTTTTACGGTATAGCCTATGCCGCTTCCAAGATTGTAGGGACGGTTATTAAGCAGCTCTATTGCCAAGACATGTGCTATGGCAAGGTCTATTACGCTTACATAGTCTCTTAAACAAGTTCCATCCCGGGTGGGATAATCGTCCCCAAGCAAATATGGCAGTTTTCCTTTGGCAAACATCGCTATAACCGCAGGAATAAGATGTGATTCAGGAAGAGGGTGGGCCTCGCCTATGTCCCCATCTTGAGAAGCGTCGGCTACATTGAAATAGCGAAGCGCCTGCCACCTCATACCGTATTGATCGGCATAATAGGCAATTATCTTCTCCATCATAAGTTTTGTGAACCCATAAGGATTAATTGGTATGGTGGGTGCCTCTTCTGTGATTTCTCCGGACATTCCCTTGCCATACACAGCTGCTGAGGATGAGAAAACGATATCAAGCACTCCGGCATTTACCATTGCCTGTAATAAATGCATAGTATTTCTTATATTGTTCCAATAATAAATAGCAGGCCTTGTTACAGATTCACCTACTTCGATGAAGGCCGCAAAATGGATAACTTTGTCAACTTCTCTTCTGCCAAACATGTCTCTTAAGAAGCCTTCTTCTCCTAAATCTCCTTTTTCAAAGGCAAATTGCCTGCCCAGCTTTCTGGCCACAGCGGCATTTCGTTCAACAGCAAATTGATTTCCTTTAAACAGGTTATCTACTATAAGTGGATTATAGCCTTGCCCCAATAGTTCTCTCACTGCATGGCTCCCAATAAAACCTGCCCCGCCTGTCACAAGTATATTGCCTTTGGATTCTGTCGCGGGTGAAGTGGCAATATTAGGCTGAGCCTCGGATGCCGGCTCAAAGCCGTCTTTAGATTCTTTTATACAGGGTGCCCACATTCTTTCGTCGTATTGATCTGTAAACCTGCCCATCGTAAAGTGCGCCATACCCTCCCATATGGCCTCTTTCTGCTTCTGGATCCATACATCTTTATGATTTGCAAAAATATTCATAAGTTCAAATAGTTTTTCAGTAAGATTAAATTTTGCTTCATCATTTTTCTTATCCAGGTCCTCAGACTTACCATCTTTAAATAGCACTATTCCCTCACCCCGTGCTTCAAGTACCCAGCCATCAGGCGTGGATAAGTTTATTACGCCGTTCAAAATTGCCTTTTCGCCGCTTGTGCCACTTGCCTCCTGTGGAGGGATTGGATTGTTGAGCCAGATGTGCGCTATCCTGACCAGGAGTCTTGATACAGAAATATTATAATTTTCGATAAAGAATACATTTTCATTGTGAGATTTTGCAAAATCCACTATGCCTTTAATGATAGCCTTGCCATCATCATCACCCGGGTGGGCCTTCCCTGCAAAAACGATCTGCGCCTTTATTCCAAGGCTTTCTGCGCGTTCTGTTATTTTTTCGATTTCAGACATTATAAGATCCAGCCTCTTGTAAGTGGCTGCCCTTCTCGCGATAACAATAGTAAAGGCATCCTTGTCAAGCTCGATACCCCTTATACTGCTTAACTCCTTTATTGCATCCTCTCTTGAATCCTGGAGTACTTTCTGAAGTGCCTCATTCGGCGTATCATCAAGTAATTTCTTAATTTCAGCTTCATCTAAATCGGCAATATCTTTTTCAGGCGGCAGCCTATTGGCACCTTGCATCTCAACTAATATACCTTCTAAAAATTCCTGTAATTTAATTGCCTGCCAGACCCTTCTAAATACAGAATTTGTGATATAATCTCCATCATATTCTTCTTTATCACAATCCGGATGCAATCTCCTCCATGCCTCACCATATAACTTCCTTGAAACCTCAGCGTGTTTTTTGCTTACAGCATTGCAATATCGGGAGACATTAAGTGCGAGTGTCGACATACTAAACATAGCCCTTTCAAAAACGGGGCTTTCTATGGTTCCAAGGTGCATTATATCTTCTATATTCAAATGGTTTAATTGAGCATAATTGCCGAGGTAGTTCCTGGCAAGCCATAGCTCAAACTCTTCATTTCCTTCAGGGATTGGTGTATGTGTGGTAAAGCCGCATTTTTTCTTCACAGCTTCATGTGCAGCCTTAAACGTGACTCCTGCGTCTTTAAGGAGCTGGTCATTTATCTTTCCTTCACTCCGCATTTTATTTATTTCTTCAAGGCTTAATCCCAGGGCCTCTGCCCTGCTGTCAAGCTCCTGTTTTATAAGTTCTATTCCTGCCAGAGCACTATGGCCTTCGTTCATATGCATAGCAGCTGGTTTTATTCCCATGGCCTCAAGCGCCCGTATTCCTCCGATCCCCAAAAGTAGTTCCTGCCTGAATCTCCAGCTATCTTCCTGGCGCGGGAGAGGCTTACCATTGCTATCTTTACCTTTTGCATATAAGTTGGCTGTTAAGTTCTTATCTTCTTGTTTTGGGTTTTCTTCTATATTTGTATCCAATAAATATAGTTCTACCTTGCCTACGTTACATTTCCAGATCTTTGCGCAAATAAACTCGCCGGGCGTTGTCTCTACTTTTATGACTATATCATTGCCGTTCACATCTTTTACGATTTCTCCGACTTTGTCTAATGGAGTCACGGGATATTCTTCTCTCTGCCAGCCATCTTCATCGATTGTTTGTTTAAAATAGCCTGTCTTATAGGCCAGGCCTATGGCAACAACCGTATCTTTTGCATACTTTTCATTTGCACCTAATAATGTATCGCCTGACAAGATCCCCAGGCCTCCGCCATAAATATTTATGAGGTTTGAAATCCCGTATTCAAGGCTGGCATAAACAATCCTTTCATGCTCCTCGAGCCCCAGGGCCTTTCTTGCGGCTCTTTGTTTTGGAGTACCCTTCATATACTCATTAAATTCCGCTATAATAGCCAAATCCTCCTGCTCTAAATCTTCAGGATCTTTTCTAAGGGCTGTTGCTGCACCTTTTTCAATATGACGTAAATAAGGGTCTTCCATAACTGCAAGGTTCTTCGCGATTGCTGCTAGCTTCTCTCTAGGGCTTGCTGTTGCGGGCGAGGTGTGTGTAGCGGAATTGGTAGGTGAAGTACGGCCAGCAGGAGATGTACGGGCTTCGATTTCTTTTAAGCCCCAGATAGCTGTGGCAACGCTCCAGGCCTGTTCCCCACATCCCTTTGGATATGCATAAAGGTACTTTGCTTCATTTTCACCTGTTAATTCAAACACAGTGGCATCGGTTAATTCAGGGAGACTGCCTCCTACTGATGGATGCCCGCCTGTAAAAGAGTCGTCCATGAGACGCGTATAATCACCCGTCATGGCCCTTCTGGCTTCTTCTGTTGTAACAAGGCCTTCTTTAACAGCACTTACCCAGTAAAAGGCATACGGCCATGTCCAACCTGTGCCATTGTGATATGCCCTATCCCGCTCTCCTTGCGGCTTACCCATGTCATAGTATGGATAATAATCAGCAAACGGCCAGCTTGGTTCTTCTGTGTCTTCTTTGTATGATTTTTTAGGCTGGGCAAGGCTCCTTAATGCTCCGGGGACAAGCAGGCGATCCCTGGTGGATTCGAGGACCTTTTGGGCATGTTCTCCCTCGACCAATTCAAAATATACTGCAAATATCTGGTTACATCTTACAGCAGGGTCTTTAGTTGCTTTTGCGGCAGGTTTGATTCCATCGGTTCCCAATATATCAAATACTGTATCTTCCTCTTTATTCCAGAAAAACTCAAGGAAATTATCTTTGATCCTTTGCGCATGATCTGAATATGCGGCCGCATTATTCGGGTCAATTTCGCACATCTTTTTGAGAGCGTTATACCAAAGAGCTTGTATTTCAACAGGGTATCCTTTGCGTGGTGTATTAGGAGTATCCATCCATGTGGACTCTTTGGGAACCCAGGCAAAACCGGTCTCTCTGTCGCTGTGAATGCAGGTTACGTTATCTTCATTTCCTACTTCACTCCTTGGCCTGGAATACTTTTTAACTATGTTTTTAAGAGCATCTCTTAAGGTTTTATCTTCTACAACCTCTGTATCTAAGATTTCCTTATCACCCGAGGTCTTTATATATTCACTAACAGCTTCTATAAACCATAATGCCGCATCAGAGGTATTAGAGTTGCTGGCCTCGCCCGCCCATCCGAAAACATTCGGAATCCTGCCTTCGTTCTCAAGGCTGCCCCAGCCTAAAAGAATGCCCTTCGTCTCATCAAGCTTCCCGGCGGCAATGACTCCTATAAGGGAAATCATCGTATCTCTCCCCCATTCCTGTTCGTGAAAATGAGGTTTGCCGGCCTCTATGGCCAAACGTCCGTCTTTTTCAAAGAAAAATCTCTTCAGGGCTTCCTCAAGCCTTGAAATCACCGGTATTCCCAAAGCTTTTTCTTTGCGTTCTATCTCAAATACATGGGCAGCACCTGAGTTTAATCTATAGAATATACTGCCATCATCAAATAGGTTTTCTTTCTTTTTACTGAATTCTATATCATGGCCGTTAAAGATATCGCTAACCCTAAAGCCTTTTTCCAAATCCACCCCTAGATCCTCGAGCTTAAGATCTACACGGCCCTCTTTTACATCATCTGTAGGATTGATTATGCATATAAACATCTTTTTGCCGTCGCTTGAATGCCTGGCAAAAACCACTTCTGATTCTGAAGCGGATATGAAGCGCGTGTTTCCGAAGTCGGATAGGTATGGATACTTTTCTCTTATTTCATTTATGCGCTTAATCAGTTTTGTGAGATCGCGCCTGGGCCTTCTGTAAGGAGAAGCAGTTTTCCAGTTATGAGGCTTGCTGGGTTTATTGACCCTCTGCTCATCCAGATATTCATCTCCGAAGAGTATGCAGTAATTCGACATGCTCAATCCAAACAATGTATGGAGAATTTTTGCGCGTATCTCAATAGGCATGTCTTCCGGGAAGAGCCCTGCATACTCATACATAATCCTTGATGAATCATGATGTGTAAACATCCAGTAGGCCGGCTGTGCGGCCCTTGCAGATACATAATTGGCTATCCATTTCCATCTATCATGGAAATTCGCGCATCCCCTCCACCCTCTACCGGATAGAGAGTCTATAGGCAGCATTCCTAATTCCGCACACCGCCTGTCTACTTCTTCACCACCTCCAAGGTTTTCCGGTATAAATAAGGCATTGTTCTCGCGGTACAATTCTGCCATTTTTTCATAAAAACCTTCCTGGCCGTATCCGAAATGGAAGGCGTCTCCCCTTGCAAAATCAAATTCTAATTCTTCAAAGAAATATCTCACAGGGTCTACAATTGGTTCATAGTCCTGCGCCTTTAGAGAATCCCAATCATATCTGGCCAATCCTGTTTGGCTGGCTTCATCGCCCCATCTTTGTTCCCAGTCTTTGCCAAGGCCATATCCAGCTGCCCGGGCATTGCCTTCATCATCCCTTTCGAAAATAGAGGCATTATATTTTGCTTCAACACCTTCCATGGTTTTAAAGAATGGCTGGTCGTAACCAACAAAAAGCCCCAGCCTATGGGCATATTCTATTCCCTCGACAAGCTGATTTCGCGCAATGTACTGCTGCATAAGGATGATATTGTGCAATAGCTGAAACTCTTCGGTTATTTCTATTTCATCGGGACTCATGGAAGAAAATTTATCAAAGTCATTTATTGGATAGCCTTCGATTTTATGTTTTATTATTCTTAGCGCCTTTACATGGGCATAGTTGTTTATCTGGTCAATCGCTATGAAATCATCGAAATCGGCCGGAAGATTCCCTTCAAATTCATTCCATTTATCCAACAATGTCTCACCGCCAAGAGAGGTTTTTTCCCAATCTATATGGCGGGGATCAAGTGCATAAGGACTCAAGGGACCATATGGACAATCTACATCACCTTCAAAGGCTGGATCGCAAAGAGGCATAAGAAAGACTGCATTAAATCCTAATCTTTTGGCGTGTTTAAATATGAAGCTCAAATCACTGAAGGTGCCGAATGAATTTTGATCTTTTTTTGGAGACGCTGAATTCCTCAAGAAACTATAGTATATCCTGAGGCCCTTTGCCCATTCTGGTGTTTTATATTCTGTTTCAGTAGGTGAGGTCCTCTGCATATACGCGACTGCCTCGATCTCAACCAAGAGTTCGGGGCGGCAGACGTCGGCTTCTAAATACAGGACAGGGGTGTTGGGGCATCTTGCTTCTACAACTCTTCTTACGGCTTCATAGTCTTCCTTGTTTTTAATATAAACTCTTAACTGCGGCACATCCTCTAAGGTTGCGCCTACCTGGCCTATTACCTTTTCAATATTGTCCAGGGTACATTCGGTCTGTTTTACTACATCGCCCAGGTGAACACTGTGCTTTCCTATTATAGAAGCAGTGCCTGAGATATATATCACCATACGGTCCCCTATGACAACTGCCAGGCCCCGGGAAAAGAGGGGTGCTGTTACTTCTACTTCGTCATCATAATCAAATGCGCTTACCTGATCCGGGTTTTGGAGGAATATGATATGTACGTCTTCCCTATCGGTAAGCAGGGCCAGGGCCTCCATCACAAAAGAATTAGCTGAAATCCCTATACCTGTTGATGCGGGAGGTGTAATGCTATCAAGAGGTATTATATTGCCTCTTAGATCTTTAACTGTTAAATTTTTCCCAAAATGTATAGGCACTCTCCCTTCAGGCCTGAAATACTCTCTTCTTGCCAGATTAAGCCAGCGGTAACGATTGCCGTCTCCATCTTGGCCAACTATATCTTCTTGGAAGAGCCACGTCCTTATCACGCTTTCACGCGGG
>CAYVIU010000050.1:0-1773 GCA_964451625.1 uncultured Planctomycetia bacterium
TTAAGAAAATAGAAAAAATAGTCAGGAAGGTTTGTTCACCCGTCGTGAAAACAAAAAGGATCAGGCTTTCAGCCGGCAAGAAATGCTGGGAGATAAAGCCAAGGCTCAAGTGGAATAAAGGAGAGGCCGTAAAAAAAATATTATCTAAATGCAAAAAATCCACTTTTCCCGTTTACCTGGGCGATGACATAACCGATGAAGACGCCTTTAAGGCCTTAAGAGGGAAGGGGCTGACAATTTTTGTAGGAAAACTTGCAAGAAAGACAAAAGCAGAGTATAATATACCAACGGTCAAAGGGGTGAGGAGCCTCTTAAAAAAGCTGGACTATTTATATAACTAAATGACAGCACTCAAAAAAGCAGAGAATGCATTTTATTTTTCCACAAGGCTGAACCTCAAAGAGCTCACGGGCAGAAAGGCCCGCAACCTTAAGGAGCTCCTCCGTCACATAAAGACAGTCCCCGGCTCGGTTATCTATAATCACACCCATCAGTTCCTCCAACAGCACATATATCTTTCCCCTGAACCGCCCAATGATTTTGCATACTGGATAAGGGAGTTTCTGAATGAAGAGGCCCTGGCCGAGAAGCTTACAAGCATTGATGTATGCCAGTATTCCACCATAAGGGCATTAAGAAATAAAGTCATAGAAACTATTAAGAATCATCTTGCAAAGACCAAAGGCCCTTTAAGGATTGCCCCGGAAGGGAGTGAATTCAATTTTATAAAGAGCTATAGTTTTATTATACCGACACCGTATTCCGCATGGAACCTTAAAGAGTTCATAGAATGCCTTGAGAAGGTGAGTGTGCATTCAATATATTTCCATATTTTTGAGGCAAGGCTGAGGCTGGAAAACGTGACTAATGACTTCTCATTATGGATGGGGACAAGCCTTGGCGAGCCCAAGCTGGCAGATGAGATTTCTGCGTTGGACCCTTACACATTTACACTCGAGGCATTAAGGGACAGGATAATAGGTAAGATAAAAAAGTACATAAAGTAGGCCGTTGATGCATAAAAACATAAAGGATTATGAACCAATTGTAGGGAAGAGCACTATAGAGGAGTTGAAGCTCCTTTCCGAAAAGCTGAAGGGTAAAACCATTCAGAATATCAACTCCACAGCTGTCGGCGGGGGAGTGGCCGAGATATTGTCACGCGCGGTCCCTCTCTTAAAAGAGCTTGGCGTTGATGCCCGCTGGGATGTCATAAAGGGCGAAGATGCCTTTTTCCGTGTTACAAAAAAGGTCCACAATGCCCTTCATGGAAGAAAGGAAAATATCACCCGCGCCAACTACAAAACATTTCTTGAGACGAGTGACTTTAATATAAAGAACATGGACCTCTACGGGGACATAGTCTTTGTCCATGACCCCCAGCCGATTGCCCTGATCCAGAGAAAAAAGGCCAATGACGGCAAGAAATGGATCTGGCGCTGCCATGTGGATGTTTCGCACCCCGTGGCAAGCGTATGGAATTTCCTGAGAAAATACATAGAGAAATACGACGCAAGCGTGTTTTCGGCACCTTCCTTTGCGCGAATGTTAAAAGTAAAACAATTCATGGTATGCCCTTCAATTGACCCTTTGAGCGAGAAGAACAGAGAGCTCACAAGAGTTGACATAATATCAGTCCTTAAGAAATACGGGCTGCCGCTAGATATACCTCTTGTAACCCAGGTCTCGAGGTTTGACCGCCTGAAAGACCCCATCGGGGTAATGGAGGCGTTTAAGCTTGTAAAAAAATATATTAATTGCCACCTAGTCCTA
>CAYVIU010000050.1:1783-9028 GCA_964451625.1 uncultured Planctomycetia bacterium
GACCCTGAATCAGGCGAAGTCTTGGCCGAGGTGCGCGAAAGGGCAAAGGGGCAGAGTGACATACACATTATTGTAGTTGACCCTGAGACAAACGACTTTGACGTAAACGCAATGCAACGCGCCTCAAGTGTAGTGCTGCAAAAATCCCTGAGAGAAGGATTTGCCCTCACTGTCACCGAGGCATTGTGGAAGGGGAAGCCTGTTGTTGCCTCTGCAGTAGGAGGGATTCCGTTACAGATAAAACATAAATACTCTGGATTACTCTGCCACTCTGTTGAAGGGGCGGCAGTTTCCATAAAACAGATTCTGAATACACCGGATTATGCCGCAAGGCTCGCTGCAAACGGCAAAGAGCACATACGCCAGAACTTCCTTCTGACAAGGCACCTCAAGGATTACATGCTTCTTTTCTTATCTTTGTACCATAAACATGATGTGGTTTATCTATGAGCAGAGAAAAGCAGTTCAAAATAAAACAGAAACAAAAACTCAAAAGAAAAAGAAGGCGCGAGAAGCTGAAAAAGCAAAAGCTCAATCCTGACGAGTATTTTTTCGGAGGGCGCTTCGTTGCTAAATAATATCTCAGCGTATCTGGCTGACATCTCCATCATTTCATACATAGCCGTCTTTATAGGGGGAGTAGTAACCTCTATTACCCCCTGCATATATCCCCTTATACCCATAATGGTGGGTGTAATCGGCGCATCAAAGGAAAAATCCACACTAAATAATTTTTTCATTTCACTAAGCTATGTAATTGGCATGGCCATAGTCTTTTCCATCCTCGGCATGATAGCAGGCCTCACGGGGAGCCTCTTCGGCAGCATACAATCAAGCCCGATAGCCCACGTTATAGTGGGAGGCATTATCATACTTTTTGCACTGATGCTCCTTGATATATTTCCCATGCCTACGGCCTTTTTATCAAGGGCCGGCGCAGGGAAGATTATAAAGGGAAAGGGGATACTCCCTGCGTTTTTGATGGGCCTCATATCCGGGCTTATAGCAGCCCCGTGCGCATCAGCAGTCCTTGGTGCGCTTCTTGTATACGTAGCATCAAAGGGGAACCCTGTATTTGGCTTTACTCTGCTTTTTACATTTGCCATGGGCCTCGGTACATTTTTAATAATAATAGGCACGTTTACAGGTGTGATTTCAAAGCTTCCGCGTTCTGAGAAGACAATGCATGCCCTGCAGAAACTCCTTGCACTGGCAATGATTGCCCTCGGCGCCTACTTCATTTTCAAAGCCGGCACCCTCGCAATTTAGGGACGGTTCTCAAATCGTGAGGAGAAGTGTCCCAGACTTGTGAGGAGAAGTGTCCCCTAAATAATTGGAGGATAAATAAAATGAAAAAAACCATTATTTTTGCTTTAGCGTTTTTGTTGGCATTTACAGTGTCCGCATGCGCCAAGAGCGTGGGCCAGGCAGGCCCTGATTTTGTCCTGGCTGACACAGAGGGCAACAGTGTGATTCTTTCTGAAATGCTTAAGGAAAAACCGGCCCTACTTGTATTCTGGGCAACATGGTGCCCTGCATGCAGGGAAGAAGCCCCTCATGTGCAGGAGTTCCATGAAAAATATAAAGATAAAGTGTATGTCATAGGTATAAATCTTAGAGAGTCCAAGGCAGTCGTTACAAACTTTATAGAGAAAAACGGCCTGA
Source organism: uncultured Planctomycetia bacterium (assembly GCA_964451625.1). Classification (GTDB taxonomy): domain Bacteria; phylum Omnitrophota; class Gorgyraeia; order JABMRJ01; family CAYVIU01; genus CAYVIU01. Next base: position 3,449 of record CAYVIU010000050.1, read on the forward strand.
CCTATAAGATGGTCATCGACGCAGGTGAGATAGCCCGCGAATATGGTGTGATGGCCATACCAACAGTTATCTTGATAGATAAAGATAAAAAGATCCTCTACTTCGGCCACTCTGTTTCTGAGGCCGAATTGAAGCTACCGTGAACAGTGCTTTAAAAATTCTCGCATTTCTTAAAAAAGAATATCCAAAAGCACGGATCGCACTCCATTTTCACAATCCAATCGAAATCCTTGTATCCACAATCCTTTCCGCACAGTGCACAGACAAGCGCGTAAACCTCGTAACAAAAGATTTATTTAAAAAATATAAAACTGTAAAAGATTATGCAAAGGCAAATCTCAAAACCTTTGAAACACAGATTCGTTCCACCGGTTTTTACCGGGCAAAGGCGAAAAACATTATTAATTCCGCAAAGCAAATCTCAAAAGAGTTCAAAGGAAAAGTCCCTGATGCAATGCAGGACCTCGTAAAACTCCCTGGCGTGGCGAGGAAGACGGCAAATATAGTTTTATACAACGGATTCGGTAAAATAGAAGGAATTGCCGTCGACACACACGTAAAAAGGGTCTCCCACAGGCTGGGCCTCACAAAGCATATGGATCCTGTAAAAATCGAACAGGATTTAATGAAGCAGTTTCCCAGAAAAGAATGGGGAAGGATAAGTCATCTTTTAATCGCACACGGCAGGGCTGTCTGCGACGCAAGAAAACCAAAATGCCCCACATGTACCCTGAGAAGGGTATGCCCATACCCCTATAAAAGTAAACGTTAACATCTGTTAACATTTACTTCATCTACCCCTTGACAAACCAAAAATAGTAGTGTATACTTGTTTAATTTTAAGGACTTACAACAACTTGTTAATACTTGTTAACAAGTACTTTATGAGGAGAAATTGGTATGGTAGCACAAGAAAATCTGATTGCAACAAAAGACATGGCAAAGGCCCTCGGCGTCTCTGTCGCGACGGTAAATTATTACACAAACCTCGGACTTTTCAAGATAGGCGGCCGCCGCGGAAACGTCAGGCTCTATGATAAGAATGAAACAATAAGTATTTTTGAGAGAATCCAGGATCATAGAAAAGAGGGTTACAGCCTTAGGCTCATTCAGCAGAAATTAGAAAAGGGCTATAGTACGTAACGGAGGATCCCACAGGCGGAAGCCTGTGGAGGAAACATTAGGAGGTGTTTTTTATGTTTGAGGAAATAAAATCTTTGTTTGTGGAACGAAAAGCCGAAAGCGAAGAATATCTTTCGCACTATGCAGCGAATGATTCTACCTCAATCATCACTATTGCAAACCAGAAGGGTGGATGCGGGAAGACCACGACCGCAATAAACCTGGCGGCCGCGCTTGCAAAGAGAAAACTGAAGGTGCTTCTGATAGACCTGGATTCACAGGCGCACGCAACACTCGGATTAGGTGTGGATGCCGAAAATCTTGAAAGCTCCATTTATGATGTGATAGTGAAAAACGCTGATATGGAGAAGGCCATTATCAAAACATACCTGAAGAGGCTGGACATCATACCCGCCACATCCATGCTGAGCGGGGCACAGCTTGAAATAGCAGACCTTTTGGGAAGAGAAGGTATTTTAAGAAACTCTCTTTACAAAATGCTCAACATGGAAAGAAAGTCTTACGACTATGTTGTCATAGACTGTTCACCCTCGCTCAATCTTCTCACTGTAAACGGCCTGGTTGCCGGAAGCTCAGTCCTGATCCCGATCCAGACCCATTATTTTGCCCTTGAAGGGATGAGAGAGCTTTTCTCGACGATAAAAATTGTTAAGGAACGCCTGAACTCAAACCTCCAGATCCTTGGGATACTCCCCACGCTTTTTGACACAAGGACGAGGATGAATAAAGACATATTCTCCCAGATAAAAGAGTATTTCCAGGACAGGGTCTTTAAGTCTGCAATCAGGATCAATATCGCGCTTGCCGAGGCATCAGCAAGTAAAAAGTCCATATTTGACTTTGCCCCGAGCTCAAACGGCGCAAAAGACTACGCGGGCCTGAGAGAAGAAGTAATAGCATTGACAAAACCGCACCTGGTGAAGAAAGAAGAAATAAAGGAAGAGAAAAAAGAAGAAGCACCCGTTAAAGAAACAGTAACCCATGACGTGGGAGAGGTAAGTGTCACAAAAGCCACAGCCCCAAACACCTAACATAGTAAAGGACATTTTCGACAAACCGAAGAAAGAATCCCGGAATGTCTCTCCTATCTTTACGCATAAAAAGGATTCAGCTAAGGTTATATCCCCTCAAAAGAAAAGGCCTGAAATACCGCCCAACATAAAACCCTTACCAACAGCCATAGATATAAGCTCAACCACTGTCAAGGTCCTGCGTCTGGGCGAGAATGAAAAAAGACAGCTTGAAACTGTATGCGTTGACAAGGAATACTGTAATGAGACCTCCATCAAGGCGGCCATCAGAAAACTTGCCGAGCGCAATCCGCTTGGCAGACAGTGCATCTTAAACCTTCCCCTGAAAGATACCCAGACCTACAACATGATGTTTCCGCCCATGCAGAATGCTGAACTCCAGAGTGCGGTTAGCTATAAACTCAATCAACAAAAACCATTCGGCCTTTCAAAGGAAAAGATTATCCAGAGGTGGAAGGTATGGGACATACCCAAAGGAATAGAGCGCGCCAAACAGCAAAGGGTAATTGCCGCATGTTTACCGCGCGAATCAGTCGAAAAAAGAATAAACTTAGTCAAGGAATGCGGCTTTACTGTAATCGGCCTTGAGGCCCCGCAATTCAGCCTGATCAACCTGGGCAGATTCTACAGGCCTTCGCTCAATAAAGATGATGTGAAGCTCTGGGTGCACCTGGGCCATACAGAGAGTTTTCTTGCGCTTGAAAAAGACCGAAAGCTCTGTTTTGCCAGAAATATCGCGCTTACCTCAACCCAGATGGTAAAGGCAATCTCCAGGCAGTGCCGTGTCTCAGAAGAAGAGGCAGAGGTCTTAATGAAGAATTACGGGTTTGGCTTCTGGTCTGAAAATAAACACAGTGCCTCCGGCTTTAATTCAGGTTCTCAGGAAGGCCAGTCAGGCAAATCAGAATCGGTTTATTACGCGCTCATCTCGCTTCTGGAAAACCTTGTAGTGGACATAGAGCATTCTTTTAAATATTTTTCATATCAGATAGCCCAATCGCAGATCACAAGTTTTCAGAGGATCATCCTCTCAGGAGGGGCGTCCAATCTCATAAACATAAACAAGTTCCTTAATGTAAGGCTTGGTGTCCCGGTAGACTATTTCAATACCTTTGATGTATTCAGTGTGCCGAATGCGGTAAGGAGCGAAAAGCCTGTTATTATGGGTGAGGCCGCAACATTTGCGCTTCCTGCAGCATTTTCCATTGGACAAAAGATTACAGGTGAAGAACGGGTGGACTTCCTGCCTGAAAAAGAAAAGGGCATCCTCCTTGTCCTGGAAAAACTCCTGCAAAGGCCGGCTGTAAGGGCTGGTGCATCAGCTGTTTTGCTTGCAGTGCTCATAATAGCACTGCAGGGAGGGAAGGCCGCGTACTACAAAGCAAAAATGAACGGCCTTACAAAACAATTCAAAGAGACAAAATTCAATGTGTCCAAACTTGAGACCCGGCAGGTCGAGCTTGCCAAGGAAGAAGGGGAACTCATCTATAAGAAAGAACTTCTCGAGGCACAGCTTGCCCTTCTTAAAAAAGGATTCCGAGGGAAGAAAAACCTTTCAGTGGCCTTGAGTTCAATGGCAAACCTGCTGCCGGAGGAGATCTGGGTCAATGAGCTGAAGTTTGAAGAGGGGAGACTTTTCATAACAGGCTCTACGGTTGATCTGGCACTCATTACGCAGTTGATAGACAGCATAAAAGAATCCACAATGTTTGACGGCGCAAGTTTCAGTTATACGCAGAAAGAGTCCGGGGATATTTACACATTTGAAGTCATAACCAATATCAAAATATGATAGAAAAACTGACAGAAACCTTTAAAGGCCTTGGAAAAAGAGAAAAAATATTTGTCATTGCCCTGAGTTCAATACTCATAATAAGTATTTACTACAATCTCTTTTATAAGCCCCTCTCAAGAAACACAAAGAACTTCGTATTCCAGTCCGAGCGGCTTAAAACACGCCTTGAAGAGCTGAAAGGCCGCTACCCTGAGCTTTATGAAAAAGAGGCCAGGGTAAAAGAGCTTAATGCCGGCTGTGAAAAACTCTTAAAAGAGATAGTAGACCTTGAAAATAAACTCCCGAGTAAATCCTCCACCTCAGCCTTGATAGGAGAATTCACGCGCCTGGCAAAAGACGTCAAGATTGAAAGCATACGCCAGAAGATAGACGAAGGCGAGGAATATTCGCGTATATTTATTGAATTGAGATTTGACGCACCTTATAAAAGGACAGTCCACTACCTGCGCGGCGTGGAGACGATTTCACCGTTTCTGGTGGTGGAAGAGCTTGAGATTGCCGAGCCCAGCAGGAGGAAAAAGAAGAAGGCCACATTTGCCCGCATTGTCGTATCAAGCCTGCTCGGCGATGTGCCTTTTTCCGAACAGCTAAAGGCCAAAGAGATTGACGAAACATCGCTGGAGTTCAGGGACATATTTGTATCAAAGGCGCGGCCTGCGGTGCTGGATAAAAAACTGGATGTAAAACTTGAAGGCATAACCTATAACGCTGTTTCACCAACAGCTATTTTAGACGGAGAAGTGGTAAGAGAAGATTCAGCCGTAAAAGGCTTCACAGTTAAAAAGATATTACCCGAGACAGTGGTTTTGACAGACGGCATTCAAGATTATGTGTTAAACGTGGAAAGATAAAAGAATAGAAGCGGATTTACGCGGATATTAACGCGGATCTACGCGGATAAGGAGATAATACTATGAAACGAACTATTATGGCAATTATACTGGTAGGCGCAGTCTTTATTAATACGACAGTCTTCGCGCAGGAATGGACTCCTGTTGACCCTGCAAAACTTGACGGGCCCCCGGTCACATTTGAAGATAAGATGCAGCAGAAGGTAAGCATCGACTATAAAAATGCGGATGTGGTAAACGTCCTCCGATCTTTTGCATGGACCTACGGCCTCAATATTGTTACAAGCCCTGACGTCAAAGGAAAGGTCACCATAAGCCTTAAGGATGTGACAGTGGAGAAGACCCTTGGGGCAATATTAAGGATAAACGGCCTTGCATACAGCATCCAGGATGACATTTTTTATGTATCACCCGGCGACACAGAGGTTGTGGAATTGATAAGTGAGGTAATATTCCTGAAATACACCAAGGCCGCAGACGCGCAGAACCTCTTAAGAAAGGTCCTCTCGGCAAAGGGCGACATGAAAATAGACGAACTCGCAAACTCTCTTATCATAACCGACTACGCCACAAACATACAGAAGATAAAAAACCTCCTGAAGAAGGTCGATGTTGCCCCTCAACAGGTGCTCATAGAGGCCAAGGTGGTGGACATAACCTCAACAGATCTCGGCGCATTAGGCGTTACATGGAATATTGAATATGCGCCCGGCCACGGCCTATTCGGCAGGTCCACCAACTATGCCGAAGAACTCGATAT
>CAYVIU010000051.1:0-8996 GCA_964451625.1 uncultured Planctomycetia bacterium
GTTCCTGCTCTAATGCATCGAGGTCTCTTTTAACTATACGCATCGATTCGGATGTAAGCGGCAGATGATGGAAGGTATCTCCATTGATAAATATAGCTTTGACCCGGCCTTCCGCGCGCGCCCAGATATCATAACGCCTCCATAGTTCAGGATGTGCATCATCGTCTGCAAATCCCATTCGCTCTTTATAGTCAGCTCGCATCCGCTCCTCGAATCTGGTTCCCCACTTAGTATAAAATTCAAATATAATATTTGAAACAGGGCTGTTTATTTCCTCCTGAGCCAGCCGTATAAGCTCTTTTGCCCTTTGGCTTAATGTATGCGTCTTGCCATCAATAGTCACCTGGTTCTGATCAGCCGGCATATCCCGCAAAGCAAAAAGTCTTTCATGCATCTGGTCTTCGTTTTCCGTTAAGAAAATATCGTAGAGCAGATCATTGGCATAATCCAGGGGAAGTTTATCAACATTATCTGGCTGTATTTGCATAGCTATGGGGATAGCCCCGGCAAGCTGCTCCGCCTTATCAATCACATTTTTAACTACCCACTCCGCCTCCGTCGCAGGCGAGGTGCGGCTATCTGCGATTGTTTTTAGTTCGGATAAAACTATTTCGAGTTTTTCAAGTTTCTCTGCGATTGGCTCTATGTCCTCGTTTTGCATGATGAAGGCTAGTTTATTCCGGTGGGCATTGACTTTGTACTGTAATTCCTGGATTTTGTTCTGGACAGTACCATTAAATGAAAATACATCACCCAACAGGCTTTGTTTAAAAAGGTCTCTTTCCAACAGGGGTGTGTCTTTCCAGCAAGCTACAAACTTATCCGACAATCTTAGCGCCAGTTTGAAGTAATGTGTAGATGCGCGTTTATATTGACTGAAAAGCCGTTCCGCTGCTGTTGCTTTTAATGGGCCTCTTCCCGGTATAATTGCATTATCAAGCAATTTATTTCTTGCAGTCTGATTTAAATCCTCCCATATGCTAAAACGTGTCCATTTCTCAGGGCTGTATTGCCTATCAATCATTATTCTAATATCTCTCCTGTCTTGCGAACCAAGTGCTAGTGGAGCATATTTTACCTCGGAGGGAAACATTCCTGAGGAAATCGTCTGTAAATCTGTCGATATCAAGTCCAGTTCCTCGCAATACCTTTTTTGCATTTCACGGAGGAATCTTTTAGTTCTAACACTAATAAATTCCTCTAAATCCACATAATCATCGGCAACTCCTTTAACTTTACTTATGCCCTGTATGCCCGGCATGCCTGTGGCAATAGTTACAGCAGTCCCTGCCGTAACCTTCATAAAATCTCTTCGGGCCGCTAGTTTATCTAAGTAATCTGAGGTTTTTATCAGTTCCTGCTGGGCTAAAATGACTAATTCCATTGTATCGGCTTTTAGTTTATGGGTTCTCCCGCCAATTCTCAGGGGTTTATTTGTAGAGGCTAAGTCACGCAATACCGCGATGACGCCGTAGTGTTTGCCTACATGTGCATGCACGAGGACTTCATAGGCAAGGTCTGAGGCAACCCGCTCCTTGTGCCCTCTAATCTGGCCCATCATCACACCAAGCGGAGACCTCAACTCCTTCATCTTCCGATAAATCTTCTCAAGCACCCACTCCTTATCCTGATCCGAAGTAATTGCCGGCGAGCTGCGCTGCGGGCCTTGGGGTTTGGGTTGTAGGTTTTGGGTTATGTGTTGTGGGCTGACAAGCGAAGGCAGAGTCCCAGTTGGCGCTGCGTGTGCTTGTAGAAATGCTGTTTCAAATGTCCTACGGTCTTCTGTTGTGCCTCTATCTACTTCTAAGAGACGTACTTCTCTCAAGCTGTCTATAGCATAGCCTATATCACTAAAGACAGTATTAAATATAAAGCTTACCAGTATAAGTATTGTTATTGTTCTCTTTAGCATAAATCCTATAAGTATACCACATAATTACCATAATGCAAGGGAAAATAACCAGCTTTTTTAATTACTAACCTTATTTATGCGTAACTCCTTATGATATAATGAAATAGGTTAAAAATGTGACGAGGCTCAGCCTCGGTACATTTTTGGGGAATAAAGGCCGAACAGGCTGTTGCTGGGTAATATTATTTGTGAGGGGGTGGGGTGAGGAACATAAGCCGAGCAACAGGGCTGCTCGGCTTACTTTTAGAAGTAGTCGGTGAGGAGTTGTTTGAGGCTGGTGAGGGCCTTTTCTACGGGGTGCTCCCTGCGGAACAGGGCTGTCCCGGGTTTGGTGAATTTGGAGAGGCCGTATTTGACGAGGCCTATGCTGGTGGCGTTAGCGGGGTTAGGGGCCATGCGCACAGGAAGGCCGAACTCTTTCTCGGCTGTTTCCACGACACCGCTCATAAGCAAGGGGGAACCGGACATGACTATGCCCCTTGGGAGTCTCGCATCAAGGCCTGAGGCCTTGAGTTGTTTTTTGAGGGATGCGAAGATTTCTTTGGTTTTCGCGTTTATGGCGTAGTTCATGCTGGAGCGCTCTATGGAGAGCTGTCTATTGTCGGCATCGACATTGAGCCTTTCGTCTATGCCTAAATCTTTTTCAAAGATTGTGCCATATCTTTGCTTGAGGTCCTCGGCAACTTTAGTGGGAATCTTAAACTGCGATGAGATCTCCTCGGTTATAGTCTCTCCCCCCATGTCTATGTTTGCGCTGAATCTGAGTTTGTCTTTGTAGAATAGGGCAAGTTCGCTGACGTCTTTGCCGATATCCAGGACCGCTACGCCGTCACGTTTTTCATCCTCGTTTAAAACGTATGAGGCGGCATTGGCGGAATAGATGATGTCTTTAAGTTCATAGCCGGCATGATTCACTGCCCTTGTGATGTTGCGCAGGAGATTTGTGGCACAGGTTATGATGTAGAGCTTCACCTTTAATTTTACCCCGTAAAGCCCGACCGGGTTTTCTATTGCCTCCTGGTTGTCGAGGGTAAATCCGAGCGGGATAAGATGCATGGGCTCTTCCCCCAAAGAAACGGACAGGTCGCGGGCGATATTGATTACCTTATTCACGTCGCGCTTTGTAATGATCCTGGGAATGTATGAAAGCGACAATGCCCCGTCGTATGAAGAGCCTTTTACGGACGGGCCGCCTGCGTTGGAAATGATGTTGTGGGCCTTGGCACCTGCGGTGTCTTCCGCCAGAGATATGGAAGATGCAATGGAATCCGTAAGCTTATCGAGGTCTGATACAAAACCCTTGGTTATGCCGCTTGTCTTGGAGATGCCTGTGCCGAGGATATCGAGTGCACCCTTGTCTTTTACCCGGGCAATGGTGCAGCAAACCTTGGATGAGCCTATGTCTAAACCTGTAATTATATTTTTTCTCATTTTGTCCCGAATACTATGTCGTCAAACCTTAAATCTATATACTTAAGGTCTTCCTTGTTTACGTATGATGAAGAGAGGGTTTCTTCCAGCAATGCGAGCCTCTCAGGAAAACGGTCTTTTCCGATTTTGATCTCAAGGTCACGATCTATATAAAATACGAGGTTCCTGTGATCCGATACATTTATCTTATCGACTGAATATTCCGTAAGTATGTCGGAATCGTCTATCGCATCAAGAAGCTTGAGGGCGCTGAAAAGTCTTGGTGAATAAAGTTTTTTACCCACTTCATCCGACGGCCGCCAGGTGAACCCTGTAATGAGCGGGAGATCCTTAAAGGCGGCCTTGCGCGGCGCGGCCAGAAGGATCGCATCGGAATCCACAACATAGAATTTGTTATGCTCAATCTGTGCAATGCCCTGGCGCGCATGAATGTCTAAAAGGAGCTCATTCGGGAACTTTCTAATGAGCGCCAATTTTTTAAACTCACGGTGCTTTGAAGAGAGCTTTCCTGCGATTGATTTAATGTCCAGCTTGAAGATATTCTCATTTTTGCCTGTTTCTAAAAGTTTATCATATTTATAGCCAGATACAAGGCCTGCGTCATCATGCCACCTTATGCCGGTGGAGTCCACTGCAAAATAGTCGGACATGAAAACAGCCCTGTACAACACCACTCCGGCAGAGATTATTAAAATAAGTGCGAGTAGAGGCGGTATGAACTTTACAAACTCTTTCTTTTTCTTCTTCGGTGCTGTCTTTTTTGCGGACTTTTTATTCTTTTTATGTCTTGGCATTTTTTCCTCCTTTTATACTTGAAGGGGACACTTCTCCTCACAAGTCTGGGACACTTCTCCTCACGATTTGAGAACCGTCCCTAATTGTTAATTGCGGCTTTGAGAATCGTTATACACAATTGCTGGAAACTTATGCCCCGGGCCCGGGCAGCCTTTGGAAGAAGGCTGCGCTCTGTCAAGCCCGGGATAGAGTTCACTTCAAGGCAGTAAAACTTCTCATCTTCGCCCAGCATCATATCAACCCGCGAAAATGATCTTAAGCCCAGAGACCTGTGCGCCAGGAGTGCCAGGCGTTCGGCCTCTTTTGAAAGAGAACGTTTAATCGGCGCCGGGACAAGATACTTTGTGCCGGGGCTTTCGTATTTTGCATAAAAGTCATAATACCTTTTATCCGGAACTATCTCTATGGGGCTGAGAGGCATATCGTCAAGGATCCCCACCGTGATCTCCCTGCCCTTGATAAACTTTTCTGCTACTGATTTCTCACCATATTTAAAGGCCTCTTTGAGCGCATCGCCCAGGCCTCCCGGTTCATCCACAATGGAAAGGCCTATGCTGGAACCTTCAAACTGTGGTTTTATCACCACCGGAAAATCGAGATTTATCTTTTTATCTTTGTTCTTTTCAAAGATCCTGTACGCTGCAACCGGGATCCCCGCCTTTTCAAATTCAACCCGCGAAGCTATTTTATCCAATGCCAGCTTTGACGAAGAGGGATCAGAGCCGGTGTAGGGAACTTTCATCTTCTCTAAAATGGCCTGCACTGTGCCGTCTTCTCCGAAACGGCCGTGGAGCGCGATAAAGACAAGGTCGATTTTGAATTTCTTTATATCCTTTTCAAGCCTTTCCGATATGTCTAAGAGCCTGGAGTTGAGCCCGGCTTTTTTAAGGGCCTTGTGGACTGCCCCTCCGCTTAAGAGCGAGATCTCCCGTTCGTTTGAAGGCCCGCCCGCCAATACGGCTATATTTCTTTTTGCTAGCTTATTATCTTTACTTCCGGTTCGAGGCATACATTAAATCTCTTCTTCACTTTAGCCTTTGCAATCTTCATGAGCCCGGTGACATCCGCGGCGCATGCCCTTCCCGTATTTATTATAAAATTTGCATGGATATCGGAAAACCTTGCCCCGCCTATTCCCTGTCCTTTTAGGCCGGCAGCGTCCAGGAGCTGGCCTGCGCTTTTCCCTGAGCCTTCAGGGTTTTTAAATATGCACCCTGCATTCGGAAAGGTGTATTCCTGGATAAGTTTTTTCTTGTTCAGGTATTTTTTATATCTTTTTTTTAAAGCCTGCGATTCGGCCCTTTTCAGATTAAATGTCACGGCTACTACGCACATCTTTAAAAGGCTTGAGCCCCTGTAGCCGAAATCTATCTCATCTCTGGTAAACTCTTTTAATCTTCCGGATTGATCTATCACCTTCACAGTGTCTAAAACATCTGATATGGATTTTTTCTTAATCCCTGCGTTCATTGCCGTCGCCCCTCCCACAGTGCCCGGTATACCCGCAAGAAACTCCATGCCTCCAAGCTTTTTATTCGTGCATTCTTTTATGAGCTTGCTTAACGGCGCACCGCTTGCAGCGGTTGCCCTGTTCCGGCAGAACTCTATCCTTTTAAAAAATGGCGCGGAGAGTTTTATGACCGCCCCCCTGGTGCCTTCATCGCTCGCCAGGATATTTGACCCGTTGCCGAGGAAGCACACCTTTATCTTATGCCTCCGGCATAACTCCAGCGCGCGTTCAAGGTCCGTGAGGTCTCTGGGTTCTATCCAGATTTCTGCGGGGCCTCCGATTTTAAAGGTTGTGTGCCTCTTAAGAGGTTCACCGAAGAGGACGCGGCCTCTTAAATCGTGTTTTAATTTTTTTTTAATTGACGATTTCATCTTTTTTTAAACAGTCTGCAAGCTCCCCGGCAATGTCTCCTATGTCCCCTGCCCCGAGTATAAGTATCAAGTCATGCGGCTGGGCGGTTTCATAAAGATAGTTTGTAATATTTTTTCTCGGGATAATGTGGACATTCCTCTGGCCGGCTATGAGTATCTTCTGGTACAGGTCCTTTACACTTACATCTCCGGAATGTTTTTCCCAGGCAGAATAGATATTTGTGAGGATCAGCTCATCCGCGTCTTTAAAAGAGGCGGCAAAGCTGTCCAGGAGGCTCTTTGTCCTTGAATACCTGTGCGGCTGGAATGCCACCCTGATGCGCCTGCCATTAAAATTAGATGCGGCCTTGAGGAGCTCAATTACCTCTGTAGGATGATGGGCATAATCCTCCACCACCATAATATCATTCTGGTTATACTTTATCTCAAACCTGCGCTTGACGCCCGTGTAATTAAAGAGCGCGGTTTTTATGTGCTTAAAATCCACGCCCAGGCGTATTGCAGTAAGTGCGGCGGCCAGGGCATTTAAAATATTATAGGTCCCGGGGAGTTTTATCGTTATGCGCCCCAGCTTGGATTTTTTATAGATACAGTCAAACGACGTCATGAGGGAATCCAGTTTGATATTTTTTGCATGTAAATCTGCCTCTTTGAGCAATCCAAAGGTTGCAAAGCGGCCTTCGTAATCCATGAGTATGCGCCTTACATTGTGATCATCAAAATAGCTTATAAGCTCGCCTTCTCTTTTTGTCTTTTTTGCAAAGTTGAGATATGCCTTTATCAGGCCTTCGAGATTTTTATGGTGGTCCATGTGGTCAGTGTCTATATTGGTGATCACGGTGTAGTCAGGCTCCAGATGCAGGAACGAAGAATCGCTTTCATCGGCCTCAGCCACCACAATCCTGCCCTTGCCCTTGTGCGCGTTTCCGTCGATGAGTTTGAGCTCCCCTCCCAGAAGAAGTGTGGGGTCAAGCCCTGCAGTCATAAGTATGGCCCCGAGCATTGATGAGGTTGTGGTCTTCCCGTGAGTGCCTGTTACGGCAATCGACTGCTTCTCCTTCATGACCGCACCCAGGAGCTCGGCCCTGTGCACAACAGGGAGCCTGAGCCTCCTTGCCTGCAGGAGTTCGGGGTTTTCATTGTCTATTGCCGAGGAATACACCACGAGCTGGGCATCGCCTATATTGCCTGCGCTGTGCCCCTGAAAGATCTTGCCGCCTTTTGACTTTATCTCGTGCGTAAGATGGTTCGGGGCTTCATCTGAGCCGCTTATGATGTAGCCTGACTTGAGGAGCACCTTGGCAATGGCGCTCATTCCGATGCCGCCTATTCCTATAAAATGTATCTTTGTATTAGCGGATAACATTCAACACCTCGTCTGCCAGTTTGTATGCAGCATCAGGGTCGCTCAATGATTTTGCATTACAGGCCATTTGATTCAATCTCTTCGAATCGTTTATTAATGATGATATTGTATTTTTTAAATCTTTGGGGTCGAGATCTTTTTCCTCTATTGAGACAGCGGCGTCATGGCCTGAAAGGTATTCTGCATTTTCCTTCTGGTGGATCCTTTTTTCCGGATAAGGGATAAGTATTGAAGGCCTTCCGAAGGCAGTGATCTCGGCAAGGGCAGTCGCGCCGGCCCTTGAGACCACCAGGTCAGCGATATTATAGCCGTAGCCTATCCTCTCAAGAAAGGGATACACCTTTGCATTCACGCCGTGCGACCGGTACTCATCCTTTATCTGTGTATAGTCTTTTTTCCCTGTGATGTGAAGGATCTGGAGCCTCTCTTTCATGGAATCATTCATTTCATAGACTGCGTTTTTAAAAGAATTGTTAAGAAAGCTTGAACCCTGGCTTCCGCCCATGACAAGGACCGTAAACTTGTTTTTATTGAACCCTAATTCCCTGTATGAGCTATCGGTGTCCTCCTCAAGATAGCGAAACCTGATAGGGTTTCCTGTCAGGGGGAGGCGTTTATTTTTAAAATATTCCTTTGTCTTATCAAAGCTGATGCATACAGTGTCTGTAAAATATGCCGAGAGCCTGTTGGTCAGGCTTGGGAGCACGTTCTGCTCATGCACCAGTATGGGCTTTCGCATAAGAAACGCCGCGAAGACAACAGGCCCCGAGACATATCCGCCCAGGCCGACCACGCAGTCGCACTTTTCTTTTTTCAATATGCGGATGGATTTAAACGCCGCCGCTAGTAATTTTACCAGAAAACGGATAATTTTAAAAGGGTTGAAATTCCGGGGCGTGCGGTTATACGGCAATGCCGTGTATGGATACGCCTCATTGCCGAAGATTTCAGTGTCTATCCTGCGGTCGCTCGTGACTATGAAGATCCCGCAGTCCCTATTTTTTCTTAAGAGGGCCTCGGCAAGGGCTATCCCCGGAAATATGTGCCCGCCTGAACCTCCGCATGCTATCAAGACTTTTGGTTTTTTCATCTTTCCTTTGCTACATTTAAAAGCAGTGCCACCGCCGCAATATGGAATACGAGTGCCGTTCCCCCGTAGCTTATAAAGGGAAGCGGCAGCCCCTTGGTCGGGAGCGCGCCTGTGGATACACCTATATTTACAATTGCCTCTATCGCAATCATGCTTGCTATGCCCAGACTCAAATATCTTCCGAATGAATTTTCTGTCTTAAATGCCACCCTCATCGCCTGCCATATAAGGACCATAAAAAGCAGGACTACTGAAGTCGTGCCTATAAGGCCGAGCTCTTCTCCTATTATGGAGAATATAAAATCCGTGTGCGATGCCGGAAGATAAAAGAGCTTTTGTTTTGACATGCCGAGCCCCACGCCGAATACACCGCCCAGGCCCAGCGCAAGAAACGACTGTATTATCTGAAAACCGCTGCCCCTGGGGTCCTTCCACGGGTTGAAAAATACAAGCATCCTCCTCATGCGGTACGGGGCCTTGACAATCAAAAGGGTTATTACCGGTAAAGACAAGCCTATTAT
>CAYVIU010000052.1:0-8975 GCA_964451625.1 uncultured Planctomycetia bacterium
AAGAGCCCGGAAGCATCAAAATATCCGATATCTGCTAAACCATCTCCGTTAAAATCTCCGCTGAGAGGTGCGATATTCGGATCGTTGCAAAAACCTGTGAGCCATTCTGTAGAGCCGCTAAAATTACCGTTGTCCGATATGGATACATGCCAGGAGCCGTTAGAGGTATCAAGATATCCTACATCGCTCATGCCGTCGCCGTTAAAATCTCCCACAATAGGCTTGATGGCATTTTCATTTTGGGAGATAGGGGTAATTTCTAAATCTACTGAGGCTATAGTTTCTTTAGGATCAACTGTCGTTACATCATTTACTATTGCCTCAATAACATATGAACCCTGCTCGTTGATTGAGTACTCTTCAGTATATATAGAGGTAATATCTACTTGATTCTCTATAATCTCCTCTGTTTCGCCTTTGATTTTCTTAAGAGTAAGTTTGAGATTGTCGCCATCTGCATCAGAGACATTTACATTTATTGTAAAATCGGTGTCTACGCTAACAGAATAAGAACTTAGAGAAAGGTCAACTGAAGGGGTAATATTTATATTCTTAATAGAAATGTTAACATTGACAGAGCTCGATACTGCATCATTCGAAGCAGTAATTGTTGTCGTCATTAAAGCTGTGGGGTCCGTACCTGTGAAATTGTATGGAACGCTCCAGCTACCGTCTACGGCAAATGGCGCGCTGTATGTTATTGTAACTTCTCCCCCATCAGGATCGTAGGCATAAGGCTCGAGCCTTATTAGGCTGCCCTCGTCTTTTTGAGATAGCGAAACATCTCCATCGATTACAGTTATTGTATTTACACTTTCAATAACAGGGGCGCGGTTTGTATTTTGGACGATTACGTCTATTGTCTGAGAATCACTCCCCCCTCTTCCGTCTGAAACTCTAACCTCTACATTATATGTCCCGGAATCTTCATAGTCAGGCTGCCACTGGCCGTTTTCATCAAAGGGGTACATATATGTATAAGTTAACACATCGCCATCCACATCATAAGCAGAAGCATCCAGAGAAATTACCTGGCCTTCATAAGCTGTGATATCCTCTATATAGTGCAGTTTGGGGGGATTGTTTACCTCGCCTGCAGCTTTTACCGTAAGTATTACGCTGTTTGAGCTGGTCTGTGCGCTTTCAATCGTTTCAGCGATGAATATAATTTCTTCTGAGCCCGTAAAGCCGTCCATAGGCGACCAAGTAATAATATGGGTTGTCGGATCTATTGTAACGTTGATCGAGGTATTTCCGGTTACAGAATAAGTTAATATACCTCCGTTTAAGTCTTCAAAATAGTCATCGAGATCAAGTGAGCCAGAAGCAAAACCATCGGGTATGTTTGAGTTAAGGCGAGGATAGTTTAATGCACTTGATGGAATATATCCTATATCCACAGTGTAGTTATTATTTGACGATTTACCACCGAATGGCTCTCCTACTGCTGACTGTTTTAGTTTATAATTTGCAGACTCTGTCTTTTTGCCAGGGGAGAAGCTTGAAGCTTTAAGGCGGTATTCAGCCGCAAAAACCTCTTCTACGGGGGTTATTAATATAAGATGCAACAGTATTAGTGTTATGCTTATGAGTTTACGCATTGTTTTTTTAATCAATTTTCGGTAATGCTTTAATGGCGCTACCGTCGTATATTCTTATCCCGCTGGCAATTGGATTCTCTGTTTCAACTAAAGGTATTGCATAAGTGGTATCGCCTTTCCTTATTCTCAAAGAATGTCCTGTTAAATCCGCTAGAGTACCAATCTTTATTGTTCCATTTCCAGCTTTCAATCTTATACCTATATCTGAATACGAAATATAGCCTATATTTTGGACTTGAGTATCTCCGGCAATAGTTCCATGAGTTGTAGCAGCAAAAAAAAGCCAATGAGGTGGCTGCGGAATATAGCCTACTCCAAGAAATGTCATTCTATGAAAAGTCCACGTTGTCGCATTTAATTTGGTCCATCCTAGTTGGTCTGTAATCCAAGTTTCGGTAGCCGTCCCTCCCTCAAGAATTGTTCTTTCAACAATTTTAATGGCATCTGTCGTAACTAAATCTGTTTCTGGACAATTCCAGGTTCCATCTAGATAACCACCAGGATCCGTTGTAAGAGAGGTGCTAGCAATTGAACTTCCCAATAAAGTTTCAGATCCATCTACGTGTCTTATATAAACATCTGAATTACACGAATAAGTAGCAATACCCAAAAGCAATGGACCGAGAGCAACATGTATTATTGTATCCCCTTGTGAAGTTCCTAATTTATAACCAAGTTGTCCACTTATTGTATGTTGATCTCCCCTAAAATGAAAAGTCTGCTCAGCTGCCATTATCCAGTTATTTAATCCAAAAAATATAATTAGGAAAAATATAAATTTTCTCATTATTCAATATCCGTTCTTAACCACATTTGACCTGGTTTTGGATTTACCGGGTCATCGGTTCTTGTTTCTATAACTACTTCTGTTACCGTATCGGCTACAATGGCGTGATCCGCTTCTTTAGCCCTGTAGGCATAGCCGACGCTTGTTATTGGTTGACGAGGCAACTCATTCGTCCCATCTGTTGTGCCTATCTCGGTTGACATCCAATAGGGGTTATCGAATGCCAGGCCCAGTGGTGTCACACCTCCTAAGAGCACGGAGAAAACACCGTTTTCTATTACGACAGCACTGTGTGTTTCATTCCAGATAAGGTTGCCTCCGGACTCAGCATCATAAATCCTGAATGTAAGATTATATGTACCATTCAGAGGCGTATCAGCCGAATCAGTGGCCTTACCCTGGAACTGCATATAGGGCGGGACCTCGGCTATTCCAGCCGTGCTTATGAAAAGCAGGCTTATTGCCACAAATAATATAATCAGCTTTCTCATTTTATGTTCCTCCTTTTTTTAATCAAGTCTTTGATATTTAAATGTTTTTGATGGAAGAGAATTTCCATCTTTATCATAAACTGTAATAGAGCCCAATAGTGGACGGTCGGTATCCAGGCTTTCGGTATATTCAAGATCATAAAGCCAGACACGGTTCTCACTGAGCTTTACTTCTATAGAAGTAAGTATCCATTCGGTTGTAATTTTCCAGCCGCTTCTGTAGCTATAGAGCTTGTCTGGTCTTACATATCCTTCGTTGTAATTAAAAACTATTGTTTTATCAGGGGATAGACCGCCGATTCCTCCCGTGTATTCAACCCTTTCAAGGTAAATCTGTTCATTATTTTTTACATATGTGTAATCAATATAATTGCCGTAAGCATCTTCTACTTTATCGAGGTACCACGCAAAAGTTTGCTGGGAGTTTTCGGGATTTACTATCTTTGAGTTCAGAATTGTCCCAAAATAATACTTTGTCCCTGATTTATCGTAAACAGTCCAGGAGTTGTTAGTGAATGTATATTTCATAAAAGCGCTTTCGAGCTTGGCTCTGTATTCACTGCCTCCTATATTCACAAGTTCTGCATTCGATCCGGCTGCGGCAAACGTGAAGGTATCTGTGTCGTCATAGCCGGGTACGCCTTTCTTAGTAGAACGTTGTATAAGGTTCGTGGGAATTGCCCAGCCTACTCCGCATATACCGTTTGTATTATTGGAGGAGTAGGAAAGCCCAAGCTTGGGCTGCATATTCTTCCTCCCCGGCGGGGTTGTTATAGGGATGGAAAGAGTGGCTGCGCCTGTGGCAAGATCTGTCTGGAATGATTCTCCCATAAAAGGCGATGCAGAACTGCCTATACCGCTGTCAGGGGTATCAGCCGTCTGCGTATCAGCGTAAGCGGCTGTTCCAATTAAGCTAAACATTAGTATTAATGTTAATATTAGTTTTTTCATGGCAGATTAGGTGCCTTTCGGAATACGTAGATTTCCACTTCCTCTGTTTGGACAGTCTCAAGGCCGTCTGTTACCTCTACCCTTATATTATTAAGGCCTATGTCATTCTGGCCCAGTGTATAATTAAAGGAAGAGTTGTTGCTCCATGGCTGTTTAATGTTATTGTTTATCAAGAACTGGTACTGTAATGTATCATTATTGGGGTCGTTTGCATTAACTGATATCTCCAGGCTGTCGCCTTCTGTGACTTTATAGCCGTCAGATGGGCTAAAGTCTGTTATGTTGGGGCCCTTGTTTACGGTTACATTTATATTGAAACTGGCCGTATCAAGCGCGGCGGCCTGAGTCGCTATTAACACCATTATTATTGTTATAATTATTTTTTTCATCCTTACTCTGCTATTGAAATTAAGAGCTTACTTTTAAGCCCTACTGCAATAGTCCCTCCAAGGGTATGTGACCATAAGTAAACCTGGTATTTCTTGCCTCTATGCTCTTCTTCATCGGGGATGTTTATTATGATGTCTATCGATGCCTCAGTTTTTTTGGATAATATAAAATTATTCTCCTCAAGCTCTATCCAGCTGGTATCTGGAATAGGTTCGTAATCGTCTACGAGTTCGTTTTCTTTAGGTATAAGGACGTCTATTTTGATTTCAAGTTCAAAGTCGCTTGTGTTTTTTATTTTAAACGGAGTATTTGCCTCATCCTGCATGCTGTAGGTTTGTCCTATGCTTAAATTATCCACCTTTACGCGGCCGAATCTAGTGCTCAGGCCTGCGGCGTATGCGTTCTGCGCAAGAATCATGGTTATACAAGTTAATATAATTAATACTTTTTTATGCATTCATTTCTCCGAGTTTTTGAGATTGCTTCGCCCTGCACCACATGGTGCAGGGCTGGCAATGACAATATTTATTGAGCAGTGATTGTCACTGGTATTGTCTGCTGTGTTACTACACTGGTGGCTGTTGGTGTCTCCAGTTTTATCCAGAGCTTCTTGGTCTCATTATAAGAGAGTGTTTCAGAGACTGAGCTTGCATCCTGCCAGGTTGCTCCCTGGCCATCTGCGGAGAACTGGAAGTTTATCCTGTAAGTCTCTACGTCTGATGTGCCTTGAGTCCATCCAGTTGGATCGCTCACACTTAGAGTAAGTGTTTCCCCAACACCACTGCCATCGTTTGTTATATCTATGGAACTCGATGATACAGTAGTCTCGCCTACTCCGAGCGTTCCAAGGTTAATCGGTCCTCCGGTTATATCAATGCTCAGGGTTTGTTCTACTGTTACTGTGACATTGACTACACCTGATGGAGCTGAATAACCAAAAGTGGCTGTTGATAAAATCAACGCTGCTACTGCTATTAGCAATAAAATCTTTTTCATCATAATCCACCTCCTCCTTTTATAATTTTTATTCTGATATTTCTGCACCTACTATTACCCAGATATCGTGCTCCTGCTGGGTTGTATCGGCCTGTGGGGCCGTAAACTTCAGCCATAAGGTCCTTTCTTCTCCGGAAAGGACCCCTACGCCTGTTTTGGCTGAAGATATTGTTCCGAATTTTACTGCGGTGGAAGTTTGAGGTGTTGATTCAAGGATCAAGTCTTCATCTCCCAGCTCATTGAAATATGTATCATCCACTTCGGTTATACCCACATCAGTGAATATGCCGCTCATTAAATATCTGTTTAGGATGTTGCCATCCAGTGCTGATGCTGCCTGCCATGTCCCTCGTTCATCTATGACCTGGAGGCTGTAGGAAGCCTTTATGGTGCCATCGTTTACCACTGTTATTTTTTCATTTGGCAAAGTGATTTTGGACTGACCGGGTGTTACTGAGCTTAATAACCAGCTTGTAGGATTCAATGAAATGGATAAAATATCAGTGGAAAACCTTCTTTGAAAAAGATAGGTTTGCAGGACAAAGTTTGCACTTTCCGCTGAGCCGCCCGTGACATTACCGATTATAACATTGTTAAGAATATAGTTACTAGAGCTGGATTTGCTTTGGAAAGAAGCTGTTCGAGGATTTAAAATGGAGTAATTGTTGCTTGTAAGTGTCTGGGCAAATACTATAGAGGTATATATTAATATTAATATAGATATAATAATGATTCTTTTTATATACATCTATATGGCTCCTTTTATTCTTTGGCCTTAATCGCGTATGGTACGCTTTTTAGTCTGAAGCGAGGCGTCATTTCACCATCCTGGGCTATTTCAACGCCGAGCCAGTATTGTTTATCAAAGGGTAGGTCAAGCTCTGTTATGCTGCCTAATTCTACATCGAGGAGGCCTTCCTCTATATTTAAGCCGGCGTGGGTTTCTTCCCATAGGGGTGTACCGCTTGTTTCGGCATCATATATCCTGAATGTAGCTGTGAATGTGCCATCAAGAACGGTGCCGCTGGAATCCTTTAATGTCCCCTGAAAACCTATGATAGAAGGTATCGGATCTGATGTTTGAGGGTCGTTTCCTTGATAGATATCAAGAATATCAGCATCGGTTAAAACGCGGTTGTATACTTTTATATCATCAATGATACCTTTAAAGGCCTGCCTTACATCAAATCTGTTCCCAAAACTATCTTGTTCCTGGCCTATAATCAAACACCCTCCCTGCTGGAGTAAAGTACCCTGTTTATGTATATTAGAAGCTGTCAGCTCGCCATCCTTATAAGAGTAAAGCATACCATCGGAGCTTCTCCATGTAACAGCTATGTGATGCCATACACCATCAGTAGCTGAGGTATACATCCTGGAGGGTGATCCAGCTATATATGTGTAGAACTTATTATAATGAAATATGATAAACATGTTGCTGTTGGAGGCGCTTGCATAAGAAAATGGCGTGCCTGCATTTGAGGTGTCATCGGATTTCATCCAGAAAGTTACGGTTAATTCCTGGGATGGAATATCAAATGGGTAGATCTTGACATAATCATCGACTCCATCAAGGCTTAGGGCCTGTCCATCTTTTGCATCCTGTGTTACTGTTGCCCCATAAATTATTCCATGGTTGGAACCGGCTGAATCCTGGGCATTTCCGTCAAGTTTCCAGTGGGCGACAAGGCTTGGGTCTGCTAAGGCCTGAGAACATATAATGCTCCCTAAAAATAATACAACCGATATAATTAATATTAACTTTTTCATCTTATCCTCCATTTTTAAGGGCTTTTTTAAGCTTTTATTTTACCAAATAAAAAAGCCAGGCCCGAACTAGTTCGTTTGTCGCGACCTGGCTTAAGTTCTTTAACAGCTGAGCCGTTAAAGAACTTTTGATTTTTGACTTTCTCACTTTCTCCATATAAGTATACATTATGTTTGACTATTTGTCAAGGCTATTTGATAAATAGTTAAATAAGGTGGGATTTCGCTATTTAAAAAGGTAGCTATCTCATTATATTGTAATTAGTTATGTAATTTACACTGCATGTTAAGCATAAAAAAGCAGGCGTATGTAAAGGTCGCCTTTACATTTTTTTAAGTTAACTTGACAAATCGTCAAATTTATGGTAAACTTTATTTATTGGAGAGGTGCAATTATGAATATAGGAAGTAAGATACGGCAATTGAGGCAGGATGTGGGGTTAACGCTGGAAGAGCTTTCTAAGAAGAGTGGTATAGCCCTGGCTACTTTGAGCCGAATTGAAAATGAGAAGATGATAGGCACCCTTGAGTCGCACATGAAGATATCCAAGGCCCTGGGGATCACCCTCCCCCAGTTGTACGCCGGTTTAGAGGGGGATAAGAAAGAAGCAGTCGTCCAAAAAGAAACATTAAGAGCCGAGGTGTTTGTTCACAACAAAAAATCGTCATCTGAGATGCTGACCTCAAAGGTGCTGGCCAAGAAAATGATGCCTATTATGATAAAAATCCAGCCTAATGGCGCTACAGTCAAAGAAGAAAGCAAGCTTGGAACCGAAAAGTTCATTTATATGTTCGACGGAGAGATAGAGGCAGTCATAGGCGATGAAAAGTTTAAATTGACTAAAGGCGATACGCTTTATTTTAATGCCTCACTGTCTCATCAATTAAAAAACATAGGAAATACGGAAGCCAAATGCATATGCGTTAGTTCTCCGGTTTCGCTTTAAATGCAAGAGGAGGATTTATCATGGATAAGAAGAAGGTTTTGATATGTGATGATGAAGAAGGCGTACGGGAATCTTTGAAGCTGATTTTAGAAGACAGCTATGATTTGTCTTTTGCTACTACTGGAGTAGAGGCTCTGGAACAAGTAAAGAGTAATTCCCCTGATATAGTGATCTTAGATATCAAAATGCCTAAAATGGATGGGCTTGAGACCTTAAAAAAGATAAAAAAGACCTCGGCAGATACAAAAGTTGTTATCGCAAGTGGTTATAAATCTGTAGAAGTTGCTCAGGAAGCCACTAAATATGGTGCTGTTGACTATATAATAAAGCCCTTCGAAAGCAAAAATATACTAAAAACTCTTAAAAAGCTTTAAAAATAAAATGAATTGGTTATCTATACTATATCTTCTAGCTTCACTTTTTGTAATATCTATAGGGATTGTAGTCATTTCAAATAACTATAAAAATCCTGTAAATAAATCCTTTTTTATTCTCTGTATCGTTACATTTGTATGGCAATTTTTCTATGGCTTGATGCTGAACAATAATTTTGGCTTGGGATTGTTATTTGCAAAAATAGGACATTTCGCTGTGCCTTACGTCCCAATAACGCTATTTCACTATACAGTCAAAACTCTAAATATAAAAAGGACTGGGCGTATCTTCGCAATCCTCTACGGATATGCAATTATTGCTTCTCTTTCCGTTTTCCTAACACAGCTCCATTTTGATACGTTAATTAAATACCCCTGGGGATTATATCCCAAAGGTAAGATATTAATGATTCTTGATTTTATTGTCTGCTGCACAATAGCTGTAACCATTGTCAGCACCATTGTATATCATTTTGTTAAGAAAAGGAGGTTGGTTAATGCATATGAATTGAACAGAATGAAATTTTTACTCATATCTATGTCTATATTCTCACTAGCTGTCTTGGATTATTTACCAAAAATGCCTCAATTAGGTCTTAAAATTATACCCTTTGGAAATGCTTTTGTCATAATATTTGTTTCACTTCATGCATATGCCATATTAAAGCATC
>CAYVIU010000053.1:0-8960 GCA_964451625.1 uncultured Planctomycetia bacterium
GCCAGGTACTTCCAGTCTACGCCTGCTGCAAAGAACAGGACAAAACTTATGATGCCTATGGCAACGGCCGTCCCTAAATCAGGCTGAAGCAATATCAGGCCTGTGGTTACACCCGTAATAAAAAGCGGGGGCAGGAAGCCGTATAAAAGATTGTTTACAAGGGCGGCCTTTCTTGAAAGAATATCTGATAAATATATGATCAGTGTAAGCTTTACAAGCTCTGACGGCTGAAAGGAAAAGCCCCAGAGCCTGAACCACCTCCTTGCCCCGCCGGCCTCAGAACCAAAACGCGGGAAGAGCACAAGTATAAGAAGGATCAGCGACGCCAACATAAGCGGTTTTGAGAATCGCTGTAATGACCTGTAATCTATTGCCAGGATCCCAAGTGCAAACAACAGCCCCGTCCCAAGAAAGAGCACATGCCGCTTCAGGAAAAAGAGGCTGTCGTTAAAGGTTTCATGGGCATAGATGCCGCTTGATGAATAAATCATCACAGCCCCTATAGCCAGGAGGACCGCTGTTGTTACAAGGATCGAAACCCTTATGTTTTTCATTTGGTTTTGCTTTTCTTAAGGCCTTCTATTGCCTGCCTGAAGGCATTGCCGCGCTCTTTATAACTTTTAAACATATCAAAGCTCGCGCATATAGGCGAAAGGAGGACTATGTCCCCTTTGGATGCCTTCTCGTAAGCGACCTTTACCGCCTCATCAAGGCTTGAGGTAAAACTGATGGGCTTTGTCTTTTCCAGGGCCTTGGCGATTTTTTCTTTTGCCTCGCCCAGGAGCACGAGTTCCTTCACCTTTCTCCTGACAGAGTTTGCAAGCGGCCTGTAATCACTGCCCTTATCCCTTCCCCCGGCTATCAATACCACCCGCGACGCACACGAGTCCAGGGCCTTTATGACACTGTCTACATTGGTGGCCTTGGAATCATCTATGAAGCGCACGCCTTTAACGGTATCCACCTGTTCAAACCTGTGCGGGAGCGCGGTGAACTTTGAAATTGTCTCCGTCATTGATTCAGGGTCCACGCCTACAAGGTAGCTGGCCATAGCCGACGCGAGATAATTATGTATATTATGGTCCCCGCCAAGCCCGAGCTCATCAACGCTTGTGATCCATTTGAATTTACCTTCATGGCGTATGATAAGCTCTTCGTTCTCCACATATGCGCCTTCAAATTCTTTTGAGAGCCTGTGTTTGCTGAAATAAAACGGTTTTGATTTAATTGCCTTGGCCAGGGCCTTTATCTTCGGGGAGTCAAAGTTCAGTATTGCGTAGTCATCTCTGTCCTGATTCAGAAAAATCCTCTTTTTCGCTTCGAAATATTCATCGAACACAGGATATCTGTCAAGGTGGTCCTGGGTGACATTTAAAAGCACTGCCACTTTAGGTTTAAATGACTTTATCCTCTCAAGCTGAAACGAGCTTATCTCAAGCACTGCGATTGATTCCGCGTCCAGGCCCAGGACCCCGGAGGAAAAAGGGGTGCCGAGGTTGCCGCCCACAAAAACCTTCTTGCCTGCATTCTTTATAAGCTCGCCAGTCAATGTAGTTACGGTGCTTTTGCCATTTGTGCCTGAGATTGCCACGATAGGCGCTTTACAAAAATTGTAGGCAAGCTCTATCTCGCTTATTATAGGTATACCTTTCTCGTTCGCCCATTTTATTGCCTGAGATTCATCCGGGACCCCCGGGCTTACTACAACAAGCTCTGCACCTTCCATAAAAGAGGCGGAATGGGTGCCCAATTCACACGCAATGCCCTGCCCTGAAAGCTCGGAGGCGTATTGTTCTATTTCTTCAGACTTACTATTGTCTGTCACCTTAGGCACCGCACCTAATTTCTTGAGAAGGAGCGCGGCCTCCTTACCGCTTTTCCCTAATCCCACTACCAATACCTTTTTGCCGCTTAACTCCATAATAATCTTACCTCAGTTTTAATGTTGCCAATGTCAGAAGCGCCAGGATTACAGCCACTATCCAGAAACGAATGATAATCTTGTTTTCATGCCAGCCCTTAAGCTGATAATGATGGTGCAGGGGGGCCATCAGGAATATCCTTTTCCCACTCAGCTTAAATGAGGCCACCTGTAATATAACAGAGAGCGCCTCAATAACAAATATGCCCCCCACAAGGAGAAGTAGAATCTCTTTTTTTATAAAAATACTTACCACGCCTATCGCGCCCCCCAGGGCCAGGGAGCCTGTATCCCCCATAAATATACTCGCGGGATGTGAATTAAACCATAAAAACCCGAGGCCGCTCCCGAAGACAGCCGCGCAGAATACGGAAAGCTCAGCCGCACCCGGATGGTAAAAGACATTCAGATATCCGCTCAGTTTAACGTGGCCTGTTATATAGGCAAGGGTTCCGTAGGTGAGGGCGATTATAATGACGCACCCTATGGCGAGGCCGTCCAGTCCGTCGGTGAGATTGACGGCATTGCTTGCGGCTACTATCACGATTGCCGCAAAGAATATATAAAAGATTCCGAGGTTTATTATCAGATTCTTGAAGAACGGGACATGGAGTGTTGACATAAAACTTTTGCTCATAAAAAGTGCTGTCCCCACAATGAGCCCGGCGGACAATTGGCCCAGGAGTTTCGTGGTAACCCTGAGCCCGGATTGTTTTTTCTTAAGCTTTATAAAATCATCTATAAATCCCACTATGCCCAGCCACAGCGTAACTGCCACTGCCATCATTACAAATTTATTGCTCAGGTTCCCCCAGCACACTGTGGAGACAATGAGTGCGCACAGGATAATGATCCCGCCCATGGTCGGGGTGCCCTCCTTGCTTTCATGGAACTTATAAAGTGTGGGCGCGTCTTTCCTGTATGTCTTCTCTTTTATATTGAAACGCCTGAGGATTTTTGTAAGGATGGGCGCTAAAAAGAGGGTTATAATAAAGGCCGTCACCGCTGCCAGCACTGCGCGGAAAGAGATGTATCTGAAGACGTTGAACCCGAACCAAAAATCCTTTAATCCGTAAAGCAGGTGATAAAGCATATTATTTTTTCTTCAGCTCCTTTATGATTTTCTCCATATGCATTGCCCGGGAACCCTTCACAAGCACGGCGTCCCCGCTTTTTGCAATGCGCCTTACTGCATCGGCTGCATCATTGGCTGATTCAAAATTCAAGATGGCTTCTTTCCTCATGCCTTTTTTCTCTGCTGCCTTCATTGTCTCTTTTGAGAGGGGTCCTACCGTTATAAGCCTGTCTATCCGCGACGCGGCTGCAGAGCTTCCCAACCTTTTATGAAAATGCCTGGCAGCACCTCCAAGCTCAAGCATGTCCCCCGTTATAAAAATCTTCTTACCTTTAGTTTTCAAATTTGATAAAAACTCTAAGGCGCTCATGGATGAAAGCGGGTTGGAATTATAGCTGTCATCTATAATATTAATACCTTTTATTGAGAAAGACTGCATGCGGCCGGGCAAACCTTTGAATGCGGCCAGGCCGC
The DNA here is from genome assembly GCA_964451625.1 of uncultured Planctomycetia bacterium. Taxonomy (GTDB): domain Bacteria; phylum Omnitrophota; class Gorgyraeia; order JABMRJ01; family CAYVIU01; genus CAYVIU01. Next base: position 3,471 of record CAYVIU010000053.1, read on the forward strand.
GCTTCATTGTCCCGGGGTCTATTTTCATAAGGCGCGCTACAGACACTGCGGCCAGGGCGTTCGATATATTGTGCATCCCTGAAAGATGGAGTTTAACATCGGCCAAATCTGCCTGATTTTTTATGCTGAACTTAACATACTCTTTCTCAAAATGGATATTTTTAAGGAGCGGGTCATCGCCGTTTACAACCAGTGTCCCGGTTATATGCTTCAGGATCTCTCTCTTGGCCTTCAGGACACCTCTCAAGGTCTTAAAATATTCAAGGTGTGAAGGCCCTATATTGGTAATAACCCCTATGGTCGGGCTTAATATGCGGCTGAGATAATCTATCTCACCCGCATGATTGGCGCCAAGCTCTAAAACGGCTGCCCCATGCCCTTCATCAAGCCTTAAAAGCGTAAGCGGTACGCCTATAAAGTTATTTTCGGTGCCTTTGTTCCTGAGGCACTTAAACTTTGCGCTTAATATGGATGCGATAAGCTCCTTTACGGTGGTCTTCCCGTTGCTCCCAGTAATACCTATTACAGGGATATTGAATTTCATCCTGTGATAATGCGCGAGGAAGCCCAGGGCCTTTGTAGTATCACCAACAAGTATAACCGGCACGCTTCGTGAAGGCATCCGGTGGTTTGAGTCTGAAATTACCGCAGCCGCGCCCCCGGCCAGGGCCTTTTCAATAAAATCGTGCCCGTCAAAATTCTTCCCCCTTATGGCAATGAAAAGCTCCCCTTCCTTAATAGTACGGGAATCGATAGACACGCCCGTGACAAATTCGGACCAGCTCGCCCCAAGCAACTTTCCGCCTACCGCATCTGTTACATCTTTTATTCTTAAACGCATCCGAGTATCTCTTTCACTGTTTCCTTATCGCTGAACGGAATCTTTTTATTACCCACAACCTGATATGTCTCGTGCCCCTTGCCGGCAATCAATACAATGTCATTGGCCCTAGCCATTCCCAGGGCCTTTTTTATGGCCTTTTTCCTATCAAGCATTATCTCAAAATCCCTGAAGCCTTTTTTTATACCGCGGGCTATTTCATTGGCTATCCGGGCCGGGTCTTCGTTTCTCGGGTTATCCGAGGTAATAAAGCAAAAATCTGAAAAGAGGCTCGCAACCTGCCCCATCCTCGGCCTTTTCAGGCGGTCCCTGTCCCCTCCGCAGCCGAAAAGTGTGATAATCTTCCCTTTGCTTATGGCGCGCAATGACTCAAGCACATTCTTAAGGGCGTCGTCAGTGTGGGCATAATCTATAATAACGCTGTAATCTCTTCCTGTATCCAGCTTCTCAAGCCTGCCCGGCACCATCTTTAAGCCCTCAATGCCCTTTTTTATCGCATCCGGCTTTATGCCGGCTGCTATTGCTGTACTGGCTGCGGCAAGGATATTATAGACATTGAAGCGGCCCAATAAAGAGGTATCTAGCTCTATAGCTATACCCTTATGATATAACGTAAGCCGGGTGGCATCAATAGACATCCTTAAATTACGGGCGGAACAATGGGCCTTGTTCTTTATCCCGTATGTAATAATATTTTTTGCGGAAACCGCTTTTTTTACACTGTTAAAATTGGGGTCATCGGCATTGAGTATGGCCCAGGAGGTTTTACCGAGATTCCGGAAAAGGGCCTTCTTGGCATCCAGGTAATTGCGGAAGTTTTTATGGTAGTCCAGGTGTTCGCTGGTTATGTTCGTGAATACTGCAAAATCAAACTTCACCCCGTCTGTCCTGTGCTGCGCGAGGGAATGGCTGGATACTTCCATGACCGCGTAATCCAGGGACCGGTCAACCATCTTTCTGAGGAGCTTCTGAAGAATAAGTGATGACGGAGTTGTGTTTGGCGGCTCTATAATGGTCTTTTCTATCTTGTAGTTTATGGTCCCGATCCTGCCGGCCTTTTTTGAGGCGGCATTGAATATGCTCTCCACCAGATATGAGACAGTGGTCTTGCCGTTTGTGCCTGTTATGCCTACTGTCTTTATCCGGGTTGATGGATTTTTATAAAAGCCGGCGGCAATCTTTGCCAGGGCCTTTTTCGTATCAGGGACCGTGATAAAGGATATATTCTGAAGCGGGGGGGCTGCTTTAGATGAGGATATTATTGTGCCAGCACCCTTTCTTATGGCCTCATTTATGAAATTATCTCCGCTATACTCGCTCCCTTTAATAGCGACAAAGACCTCGTTCCTTTTTATTGTACGGGAATCCGTTGATATGCCTGAAATGGGGTCTTTCCGGCGCGGGCCCTTCAGCCTTCCGCCTGTAATCTTTACGATATCCTGAATATTCATGTTTCCTTATCAGGTGCCACTTTAAGATATCTCAGGACACCTTCGGTAATCTTTTTAAAGGCGGGGGCGGCTACAGTGCCCCCGTAATAAACAGGCCTTGGCTCATCAACTGATACAAGAACCACAATCTTTGGATCCGCTGCCGGCGCAAACCCTGCAAAAGAGGCAATGTATTTACTGTGGGAATATCTTCCGTTTGGTTCTATCTTTTGCGCAGTGCCTGTTTTTCCGCAGGCGGTGTATTCCGGCATAGACGCATTCCTGCCTGTGCCCCGGTCCACAACACCCTGAAGGATCTCCTTCATCAGGGAGGCGGTGGATTCCGATATTACACGCCTTACCCTGACAGGCTTGTGGCGTTCCACAAGCCCGCCTTCTTTATCGCGTATCTCTTTTGTTATCCTCGGATTCATCAATACGCCATTATTTGCAATAGCCGAAAAAGCGGCTGTAAGCTGAAGCGGGGTAACGGCCACCTCCTGGCCGATCGGGACAGCTGCTATGGAAATACCCGACCATTTTCCGGGGGCCCTTATAATACCTCTCACCTCACCGGGAAGGCCTGAATCGCTCTCTTCCCCAAAACCGTACGCCTTTATAAACTGGTACAGTTTATTCTTCCCGAGAAGCTGGGCCACCTTTACAGTCCCTATGTTGCTGGAGACAATGATTACATCTTTAAAACTCAGCTCTCCGTGCGGCCTGTGGTCATGCAGTGTGTGGCTGCGTACTTTGTAGGCCCCTTCTTCGCAGAAGAAGACGTCGTCCATTTTAACCTTTTCTTCTTCAAGCGCGGCGCTTGCCGTGACAATCTTGAAGACACTGCCGGGTTCAAAGATGTCAGTGACTGCCCTGTTTCTTCTTGAGTCGGCGCTGGATGCCTGAAAATCATTGGGATTAAATGTGGGCCTGTTGGCAAGGGCAAGTATATCGCCTGTTGCAGGGTCCATGACTATACAAGTGGCTGACTTTGCTTTATATTTTTTATAGACATAATCCAGCTCCTTCTCTGCGATATGCTGGATGAACTGGTCAATCGTGAGGACTATGTCGTACCCATCAGAGGGGGCAATGAGGCGGGATTCTTTTGATATGATCTTGCGCAATTTGGCATCTCTTACAGTCCAGCTCCATCCGGGGGTGCCTCTGAGATAGCCGTCATATGCGTCTTCAAGCCCTTCCAGGCCGATGTCATCAATACCTACAAAGCCAATAACATGCCCTGCAAGCCAGTTGTTCGGATAAAACCTTTTTGTCTCTTTTCTTATACCTACACCCCTCAGGCCCAGATCTTTTATTCTTTTCGCCTCGTCATAATTTATTTTTCTTTTGAGCCATACAAAGGAGCGGTCCTTGTCCTTGATCTTATCCGCGATTACCCCCTCTTCCATTTTCAGAAGCGGGGCAAGGGTCTTTATTATTTTTTCTTCGTCATCTATTTCATCAGGGGCCGCATATATACTTCCCACATTGAGATTCATGGCCATCTGATTAAGGTGCCTGTCAAAGATTACACCCCTCTTGGGGTCTAATTGTATCATAATATCATGTTGATCTCTTGCTAATAATGATAATGAATCAGCCCTGATGAGCTGAAGCCATATGAGGCGGCCCAGTAAACTTGCGAATATTAGGAATGTAATTGAAAAGACTACTAACAGGCGAGTTTTGTAATTGGTCTTTAGCACAATACTGCTTCCTTAAAAGGTTGGCTTGTACGGCAGGTTGTATATTTGCGGGCTATCTTGAGGGTTCGGCCTGGGCTTCGCGGCCCAGAGTCAAAGACTTAAAAAATGAATACACTCCGGATTTCTCTTTTCGTAATTCATCCTCCCCCGTATTTCTACCGGCAATGCGCACAACCTGCCCGCGCTGAGGCTGCACAAGATCCACGTCATTGGCTTCCAATCTCTTTTCCAGATTTACTGGTGCCTTGAGCGCAATTACATTATACTGCAATATTCTTGTTTGGTCAAGCAGGCACTCGAGTTTCTGCTGATTTGAACGCAGCTCATAGCTGTGCTTCACAAGCTCTATCTGCTGGTGCACATAGCATACAGAGAATGTTGTAACAAAAACAAGCGTTATTAGGAATTTTGTCAGTTTCATATCTTTTCCGCCACCCTCAGTTTCGCGCTTCTTGCGCGGGGATTCAGTTTTATCTCCTCATCCGTAGGGGTCAGGGGTTTTTTTGTCAAAAGATTAAATACACTTTCCTTGCCGTACCTTCTGAAAGTATGTTTTACGATCCTGTCCTCAAGCGAATGAAACGAAATCACGCAAACCCTTGCGTTTTTCTTAAGGTATTGCGGCAGTATCTGGAGGAAATGCTCCAGGTTGTCCAGTTCCTTGTTCACCGCAATCCTGAGCGCCTGAAAAGTCCTTGTCGCAGGATGAATTCTTCTTCTTCTGAATCTGGCCGGTATCGACCTTGTAATAATGTGGGCAAGCTTCCAGGTTGTCGCAATCGGCTCCCTGCGCCGCTCCCTGGCGATGCCCTTGGCGATTGCCCTTGCAAAACGCTCCTCGCCCAATTCCTTGATCACCTTCATAAGCTCAAACTCAGGGAGGCTGTTTATGAGCCTCGTCGCATCTATGCCGTGCGAGGTATCCATGCGCATATCGAGCGGGCCGTCGTATTTTATGCTGAAGCCCCTCTCGGGGTTTTCAAGCTGGGCCGATGACACGCCCAGGTCAAGGATGCATGCATCAAGCTTTTTTACCTTGAACCGGGAGAGCACCTTATCCAGATTCGAAAAATTGTCACAGATCAGACTGAAATTGCCGTTGTAATCGGCTAAATTCTTTTTTGCCTGTTCTAATGCAGACTTATCCCAATCTACGCCTATAAGGCGCCCATCGGGAATTATATTATCTAAAATGCGTGCGGCGTGTCCGCCGTAGCCTACTGTACAGTCTAAAACTATTTTCCCCGGGCGTAGATTCAGAAAGGCCAGGATCTCGTTGGGCATTACCGGGATATGCACCTGGCACCTCTCTTACTTTTTCTTTCTCTTCCTGGAAGGCTCATTTATGGCAAAGGTCTTCCAGGTATACTGGGTAATGCCTATACAGGATGGGCTCGCGTTAAGCGCCCTCACCCGGCGAAGCCTCTCTATAAGAGTGGTTCTTTCGAGGCAGTCACCTGTACCTTTTTTGTATGTACGAGTAATGCTTTTTACTACCATGGCTCTCCTC
>CAYVIU010000054.1:0-1904 GCA_964451625.1 uncultured Planctomycetia bacterium
AATCGTACCATGTTTCATCGGTTCCCGGTTTTACAAAATATTCTATTTCAATCTGTTCAAAATCACGCGAGCGGAATGTGAGGTTTCCTGTGGTGATTTCGTTGCGGAAGGACTTCCCTATCTGTGCCACGCCAAAGGGGAGTTTCTTTCTTGTGGCAGTTGCAATGTTCTGGAAATTTACAAATATCCCCTGCGCTGTTTCAGGCCTGAGATACACCTCGTTGGCGCCTTCTTCGACGGAGCCGACAAAGGTCTTGAACATGAGATTAAATTTCCTGCCGGAGGTGAGCTCTCCCTTACATTCAGGGCAGTTTTTCCCTTTTATCTGATCGAGCCGCCACCTCTTTTTACATTTCTTGCAGTCTGCGAGGAGGTCTGCAAAGGAATTGACATGGCCGCTTGCAACCCAGGTCTGGGGGTGCATCAATATGGCTGCGTCCAGCCCGTCGGTATCTGCCCTTTCGTAAACAGCGCTGCGCCACCAGGCAGCCTTCAGGTTGTTCTTTAATTCTACGCCGATGGGGCCGTAATCCCACACGCTTGCAAGCCCGCCGTAGATTTCACTGGACTGATATATTATCCCCCGCCGCTTGCAAAGTGACGCTATATTTTTCATATCTACCGACATATTTACCTCGTATATTCCCCATGCGTAAGCATGGGGTCTCGTTATACTCCTATTTTTCGCATAAACTCTACTGTCTTCAGTTTTCCCTGGAGCTGATAGTCTACAAATCTTCTCATTATTGCCTCGAGCTCTCCGCCGACCTTTTTGGCGACCTTTACACGCGAGGCCTGTTTATAGGACACCTTTTTTATATATTCTATAAAATTAATAGTCCCTTTGGATATATTCATCGCAAGGGCGTCCTGCCCGAAACACTTCCTGCAGATAAGCCCGCCTGACCTCAGGCTGAATTTGGATTCATCCTCGATCTTTATTCCGCAAACTGCGCAAATCTTGAGCTCCGGCATGAGCCCGAGGAGCTTCATGAGCCTTATTTCAAATACGCGCGCTATTCTTTTAACGCTTGCCGAGGTGCACAGGAATTCAAGGGAATCGGCCAGGAGGCTGAAGAGCTCCTCATTTTTATCAAACTCTGCGCTCAGGGAATCAGCCAGCTCCAGGAAGTACTCTGCATAAACCGTTCTCTGTAGGTCCTTGCGTATGGCCCCGTAAAAACTCTTAAGATCACATTGGCTTATTGTATTGAGCCGCCTTTTCTTTGACTCATAAAAGACAATGCGGTTCAAGGTAAAGAGCTGTGGGTTTATCCCGAGCTGTGCCCTTGGCCCCCTCGCACCCTTGATGACCCCGCTTACCTTGCCGAAGTCCCTGGTGCAGAAAGTCAGTATCAAAGAGCTTTCCCTTAAATTGCGCCTTCTCAAAAGTATGGCATCGGTTGTTTCAATACCCATATTATGGTATCACGGCCCCGCCGGAGACGACGAGCTTGAGGCCTTCCTCAACGCTCATGTCCAGCATCCGCGCCTCTTCCTGCGGCACCACCAGATATATTCCGCTTGTAGGGTTCGGTGTTGTTGGCACAAATACACTTATAAGCTTTTTTCTGGTTTTGTCCGTAATCTCACCGTGCATGGTGTCGGTCATGAACCCTATTGACCACAGGCCCTTTCGCGGGTATTCGATAAGCACAACCTTTTTAAACACTGATTTTCCATGCCCCAGGAACGCGCGGCTGATCTGCTTTGTGGTGTTGTAGATCTTCCCTGCCATGGGGACCTTGGAAAACACCTTTTCACCAAAACCAAAGGCCTTTCTCAGCGCCAGGACGCGCGCGCCCAGGCCGATGAGGCTTATAATCAAGATTACTACTAAAAATACCAGGGCCTTGAGCGCGTACACTGCGTACGGGCTTTCCAGGTAAGGCCTGAAGAATGCG
>CAYVIU010000054.1:1914-8902 GCA_964451625.1 uncultured Planctomycetia bacterium
ATTCAGGAGGAACTGGTTTATGCTTATTACAACAAATCTTATGATGATAAAGGTTATAACAGCCGGAAGCACAACCGCAAGCCCTGTCAAAAAATTATTCCATATCTTTGCCGTTATCTTCATTTTTATCTCCTTTAATTAGAGAAATATCTGGAATATCAATGTTGTGACCAGTGCCCCGAGCACGCCTCCGGCAAGGACCTCCCAGAGTGAGTGTATCTTCTGCGAAAGCCTGCTCCTTGCAATCAGGGCTGCCATGAGAAAGCTTAAAATGATTATGAGTTCATTTTTAGTAGAAAGCGTGATCACTGTCCATATGGAAAACGCCAGAGCCGAGTGGCCGCTTGGCATGCCCCCGCGCAGAGGGGTGCCCTTGTGCAGGAGGATCTTCAGCAGAACCACCAGTGCGAGGACAATTATTACGGAAATAAATGTAAGGTGCCACGGTGACTGCTTGATTTTTGTGAGGCCGTTTTCAATGGAAAACTCCAGGTGCCTCGAAAAAAGCAGATATATAGCGATCATGGCATTCAATGATGTGATGAGCACTGCCCCTGCGCTTACATCCTTTACCATGCGCGCCAGGGGGTGGAACTTATCGCTTATAAGGTCAATTGTGAGCTCAATGGCAGTGTTTATCATTTCTGCCAGGAGCACGAATGTTATTACCCCGCAGAGGAGCATCAGTTCTATTGCATCAAAATTGAAATATATCCCGAGAAGCATGATAAAGACTGCGGCGAGGAAATGGATCCTCATATTCCTCTGTGTCTTCACCACATAGATGAAGCCTTCAATGGCGCAGTTAAAGCTCTGGACTAGGTTATGCTGTTCCATATTGAATTGAGTATTCTCGTCTCTTTTGCCTGCATTCTTTTAAAACCTCTCCCGGTTGTGTCGTCATAACCCAATAAATGCAGGGTGCCGTGTATAATATAGAGGTATAATTCCCTTTTTTTAGTCGTGCCAAAGTCCTTTGCCTGTCTCTTAGCTGCATCAACCGAAACCGCGATATCCCCCAGAAGACCTTTGCACCCCTTTATGCATTTTCCTTCCTGCATACCGAATGCGAGGACATCGGTAGGGCGATTTTTTCCTTTATATTTTAAATTGAGCTTTTTTATTTGTGAATCTTTCAGAAAAACTATGTTGACCCGTGCGGCGCGTTTTCTGTGGAGCTTAAGTGTTTTTGTTATCGCCTTCTTTATGCTGCGCCTGGGCGGAATCCTTTTTCCCGTTAGGTTTCTTATCTCTATTCTGGGTGCCATGGTTTTTTGAGTTTGTGCCGTTTTTTTCTTTGGGGTATTCCACCCTGGTGTGGAATATTCCCCCCAGCGTCCTTACAAAACTTTCCGCGATCCTGTTCAGGTCTTTGAGCGAGAGTTCGCAGTCGTCAAGCTGTCCGTCGATGAATTTATTGTTTATTATCCTCTGCACCAGCTCTTTTATCCTGGACGGTATGGGGTTTGTAAGCGTGCGGCTTGAGGCCTCGACGGAATCCGCCAGGAGCACTGTGGCCGCCTCTTTTGTCTGCGGCCTTGGGCCGGGATACCTGAATGCGTCGTCCTTGAGCTCTTTCTGGTCTATGCCCTTCTCAAGCGCTTTCTGGTAGAAGTAATATATTAAAGAATTGCCGTGGTGCTGCCCTATAAAATCTTTTATAACAGGGTTCAGTTTATATTTTTTTGCAAGGTCCAGGCCGTCTTTTACGTGGTTGGTTATTATAAGTGCGCTCATGGAAGGGGTCAGGCCTTCATGGCGTGAATTCGGCGCGGTTTCATTTTCTGTGAAATACTCAGGCTTATGGATCTTTCCTATATCGTGGTAGTATGAGCCAACGCGCGCCAGGAGGCTGTTTGCGCCTATTGCGTCACAGGCGGCCTCTGCAAGATTGCCTACAATAAGGCTGTGGTGGTATGTGCCGGGCGCCTTCACCACCATCTCCTTTAAAATGGGATGATTAAGGTCAGACATCTCAAGGAGCGTAATATCGGTGGTAAACTTAAAGAGCGATTCCAGGATCGGCAGGAGGCCCATTACAATAAAGAAAGAGAGAAATCCGCTTAAGAGCCCCCACATGCCGTCGGTTAAAATCACGCGGAGCATGAGATTATTAAGGTACCCCATTCCGACTATTGTGAAGAAATTCGCTATTCCTACCAGGGCGCCTGCCACAAAAAGCTGTGAACGGCGCCTCACCTTCATGACCGAGAATATGCCAACCGCAGCGCCCACAAGGCAAATGATACTCACCCCGAAACGGTTCCCGGTGATTACGCCGCAGAAAATGCTCATGAGGATAGTCACCAGAAACGCAACGTCGGCATTTATCAATATAGTCAGAAGCATTGATATGCTTGCCAGGGGTATGAGATAGCTTGACCACGGGGAGAGTACGATTGTCTGCGCAATTGAAGTGATAAAGATGATATTTAACGCTATGAGCAGGAGGTTTTTGTTGTTGCGGAGTGTCTTTGGCTCATAAAGCCTCAGATATATAATGGCAAGTACCAGGAATATGGCGAGTATAATCCCGAGCCCTACAAGATATGAGGCCTTCCCCCTTAAGGAGCCTATAATATTGAGCTGATCTATCTTTTTGATGTGTTTTTTGCCGATCCTCTGGCCGCGGGCAATCAGGAGCTCGTTCTTTTTTACAAGGTCTTCCTTATACACAGGGGATATTTTCCCGAGGGCTGTCTCGGTCTTTTTAAGGGTTGCCTGTGAATCAAGGGCCAGGTTCGGCTCAAGGTAATACTGCACCAGCTCGTTTGAGGCCTTTCTTATTTTTCTGTCTTTACCTAATCCCTCGGCGATTTCCTTTTCGGCTATTGTCTTTGCCTTGGCAATATCAAGGAGGGCTGATACGGCTATTTCTTCCTCGGTGTTGCTGGCGGAATCAAATACAGAGACTGTTTGAAGCCCCTCTTTTTTAGCAAGAGTGCCTATATCCTTTTTGCTCAATATTCCGCGGTCTGCAATTCCATAAAAAATACTTTTTACGGCATTTTCGGCCTTATCTATTTCAGCAGTTCTTATGAATGCAAGGAGTGTCTGCTTGGATAGTTTGAGGGGTGAGACCTTCTGGAGCGCTTCAAGCTTTTCATCATCCCCGAAGAGCTCCTGTGTCTGGCGGGCATTTTTCACATCCTCAAAAAATTGTGTCATGCCCTTCTCGGCCTTGATAAGATTGGCTGAATCAAAACGGTAGACAGGCGTTACTTCTGAAAGGGCCTCTTTTTTGAGGGAGATCGTTGCGTCTTCGTCTATTTCTGTCTGATACGAGAAATCAAAGGGCGCGAACACGTCTCTTAATGAAATATCTCCTTCGCGGAGGGTCCCGTGGTACGGCCTTATCCCGAGATAGACTATTCCTATCAGGAATAGAAAGACAAAAGCGGCCAGGGCCAGCTTTATAAACACATCGAGTAAATTCTTTTTATTTTTTTTCTTCAGTATATGCTTCATTTATGTTTGGCTCTGATAGGCCTTTATAATTTCCTGCACAAGTTCGTGGCGCACAACGTCTTTTTCCGAAAAGCGTACGAATTCTATCCCCTCTATGTTTTTGAGGATCCTTGTCGTCTCGGCGAGGCCGGACTCCTTGCCCTTTGGAAGGTCGCTCTGCGTAAGGTCACCTGTTACGACTGTCTTTGAATCAAACCCAAGCCTTGTCAGGAACATCTTCATCTGTTCAGGGGTGGAGTTCTGGCCTTCGTCCAATATTACGAAAGAGTCATTTAATGTCCTGCCCCTCATGTATGCAAGGGGCGCGACCTCTATGATGCCCTTTTCCACCAGCTGTTGGATCTTATTTATCTCCATCATGTCATAGAGTGCGTCATACAGGGGCCTCAGGTACGGTGTTACCTTTTCATCCAATGTACCCGGCAGATATCCGAGGCTCTCGCCTGCCTCAACGGCAGGCCTTGTTAAGATAATCCTTGAGACTATCTGCTTCTTGAGCGCATTGACGGCCATTGCCATGGCAAGGTAGGTCTTTCCCGTGCCTGCGGGGCCGATTCCAAAAACAATATCATGTTTTTTTATGGCATCCACATACTCTTTTTGAGTTTTACTTTTTGGAGTGATGAATTGCCTCTTTGACGAAACCTCTATCTTCTCAAGATATATGTCGTGGAGGTCCTCCACTTCATTGTTGGTTACGGCACTTACGGCGTACTGCACCTCGTGTTTTCTTATGGTGCCGCCGTTTCGTATTGTAAGGAGGAGTTCATTGAAAACATGCTCTGCCTTGCTTACGGCATTTTTTGGGCCGCTTAACGTGAGATTCTCCCCTCTTGCCACTACCTTTATGTTAAAGCCTGTCTCGACAAGCTTGAGGTTTTCATCATGCCTGCCAAAGAGTGCCTTTGCCTCGGCATCTGACTGCAGTTTTATTGTTTTTTCCATTTCAGGCCTGTTTCCTCGATGAATTCTTCTTTTGTGGGGAGCTCTATGTCTATGCCCACCCAGGTACGCGTCTTGTCGCGCTCATCTTGTATTTCCGGGGCGCTGCCTGCCAGGTAGCCCCTGTTTCCTTCGAGGGACTGGTCAACCCTTTCCTTCTCAAACGTGTATGTTTTTACTGTGGCCCCGCATCCGGATAAAACCAAAACGAGCAGTAATATGATTATCGTTTTCATAGCTACCTCTTTTTTAACCCCAATTCTTTTAACTGTTTTTCCGATACACTTGACGGCGCATCGGTGAGCGGGCAGACTGCCTTCTGTGTCTTTGGAAATGCTATTATCTCTCTTATGGAAGAACTCCCTGTAAACATGGTTATGAATCTATCAAGCCCTACGGCAATGCCTGCGTGAGGAGGTACCCCGTACTGAAATGCCTTCAGGAGAAAACCGAAGCGCTTTGCCGCCTCATCTTTTTCTATGCCTATGAGGCGGAGGAATTTTTCCTGGAGTTCTTTGGAATGGATCCTTATGCTGCCGCTTGCGATTTCAGTGCCGTTCATGACCAGGTCGTATGCCCTGGCCTTGATCTTTGCCGGGTCTTTATCGAGTTCCTCCGGCGAATTTATTTTAGGCGAGGTGAACGGATGGTGCTCTGCCTCCCAGCGTTTTTCATCTTCGTTAAACTTGACGAGCGGGAAATCCGTGACCCACAGGAAGCTGTGTTCGTTTTTGTTTTTTCTTAAATCAGGCTTGTCGGTCTTATATTTTTTTATTGCCTCTTCGTGTGTTATGCGGGGAAACGGGGTCTTCAGATTTTTATTTAATACAAACTTAAATATGTGCTTCATCAATTCTTCGCACACCGAATATATGTCCTCTTCATCCACAAAGGACATCTCCATGTCAAGCTGTGTAAACTCAGGCTGCCTGTCGGCCCTTAAGTCTTCATCGCGGAAACACTTCGCAATCTGAAAATATTTATCAAGCCCTGAGACCATGAGTATTTGTTTGAACAGCTGAGGCGACTGCGGGAGCGCGTAAAACTTGGCCGGATTAAGGCGGCTCGGCACAAGATAATCCCTTGCGCCCTCAGGGGTGCTCTTTGTCAATATAGGGGTTTCTATTTCGAGGAAGCCCTTTTTATCAAGGAAGTCCCTCATGCATTTTGTGACCTTGTGCCTCAGGATAAAATTCTTCTGCATGGAAGGCCTTCTGAGATCAATAAATCTGTGAGTCAATCTTACTTCTTCCGATGTCTTGGTTTCGTCTGACACTTCAAAGGGCGGGGTCTGAGCCTGGCTTAGGATGGTCAGTTCTTCTGCACCCAGTTCAATTTTACCTGTAGGGATATTTGGATTAATCATGCCTTTGGGCCTGGCTGCAATTTTACCTTTCACAAGTATTACATCTTCGGGCCTCAGCTTCTCAGCTATAGCGCGGATTTCTTTTGCAAAAAATACCACCTGCACAAGGCCGTATCTATCTCTTAAGTCTATAAAAATGAGTTTGCCGTGGTCGCGCCTTGTGTGGACCCAGCCGCACAGGGTGACTTCCTTGCCTAATAACTTTTCGTTCAGTTCACCGCAGGTATGTGTCCTTAGCATTTTATTTTATTTTTAATCTCCTGTATAAAGCTTTCTAGTTTTAATTCTTCCTGTTCCCCGCATGACATATCGCGAAGGGCAACTATGCCCTTTTCAAGTTCGTCTTCACCAAGTATGGCTACAAACTTTGCATTCAATTTATTTGCCTGTCTCATCTGCGCCTTTAAGGATTTGGATTCGTAGTCTATTTCACAGCCGATGCCGGAGCTTCTTAGCTTATTCACGAATTCAAAACCTTTTTGGTAAGGCTTCTCTCCTATTGTGGCAAAGTAAAGAGCGGGTGCTGATTCTTTTGATTTGTCTATGTCGAGGGCTGTTATAACCCTTTCAACCCCTATTGCAAAGCCGCACGCGCCAGTCTTTGCGCCACCGAGATCTTTTACAAGATTATCGTACCTGCCACCGGCAGCAATCGCATCCTGAGCGCCCAATTTAACATGAGTTACCTCAAGCGCAGTCTTGGTATAATAATCCAATCCCCGGACTATAAAAGGATCGACTTCATATTTTACGCCGAGTGAATCAAGGGAGGATTTTACTTTACTGAATTGATCATTGCAGTCGGTGCATAGGTTATCAATCATTTTTGGCGCTTCTCTTAAGAGCGCTTTACAGGAATCTGTTTTACAGTCAAATACGCGCAGGATATTTTTCTTGTATCGGACTTTGCAGTCCTTGCAGAGCCGTGCGGTTTGAGTGGATAGGAATTTTTTGAGTTTATTTTTTAAGGCGGTCTTGTCTTTACTACAGCCAAGAGAGTTAATCTTTATTTTATAGCCGTCAAGCCCGATACTATCAAAATAGGCCTTCATGAGTGATATGACTTCAGCGTCAAGATAAGGATTTACCGAGCCTATTGCCTCAACCCCGATCTGATAAAACTGGCGCTGCCTTCCTGCCTGGGGCCGCTCACTCCTGAACATAGGCCCTATATAGAAGAGTTTTGTAAGGCCGCCGGATTTATTGAGGTTG
>CAYVIU010000055.1:0-8855 GCA_964451625.1 uncultured Planctomycetia bacterium
GATTTGAGCAGTTTGATACAGACCTCACCGCTGATTACGAAGATAAATGGTCCATCAGCCTTGGCCACCGTTTTAAAAATGTACCTGCCTACGGCATAAACAGCCAGGTTGTGACTGATCTTTATTATAAGATAAGCCCCAAATGGGCGTTTGAAATGTTTCACAGATTTAAGAAGGACTATGGGGTGTATAATTATAAAGTTGACGAACAGGGCTATACTATAATCAGAGATCTTCACTGCTGGCTGGCCGAACTTACATACAGTATAAAAAGGCATTCAGACCAGCATGAGCTCGATACAGCTATTGTCAAAACAGAGGTTGATCACAGGGTCTGGCTTGTTATGCGGCTTAAGGCCTTCCCTGAAGCTACATTAAAACTGTTCCGTACCACTTATTCCAGGCCCCGGGGAGGCTCCCGCGGCCTGACACCTCAGGTACCCAATCCGCCCCAATAAATAGATGAAGAAAATAATCCTATCTGTATTAATAATCCTTCTTTTATCGCCGGGAATCTCGATTGCCGCAGAGAGTTATTACGATAAATTCGACGGAAGAGGCAATATTGACTGGCAGGTTGTGAACGGTAACTTTTCGGTAGAAGAAAAAATATTTTTGGTAGAGCCTCAAAAAGATGGGAATAAATACGCTTTAGCTATTGCGCCGATAGAAATATCCGAAGGTGTAATCGAGGCGGAGTTTACAACTGAAGGAGTGGAGGGCCTGTGGTACAATGCCTTTATAGTTCTGGGATTTCGAGATAAGGACAACTTTTGCATGATTGGTGCGCGTGATGGGGCTAATCACTGGACGTTTGAAGAAATAAAAAACGGCAACAAAGAAGTGCCTGTCAAAATTCCGGAAGATATAGATACCGGCAGAACTTATAAACTCAAGGTTATTATTAAGGGTAATTGCGTTGTTTTGGTTGTAGATAATACTCAAAAGCTATTCCATTATTCCGATACAGGATTCCCCGGATTTGTGGGCCTGGGTGTCCACAATGCCAAGACTTATTTTGATAATCTGAAGATCAGAGGCATTAGGAAAACAGAAGTAAAAAAGATACAGTTGGCAAAGAATGCCCGCCTGCACGGATACCGCCGCGCCTTTATGGCAGATTCTACTCCAATGGTAAAAATAAAAGGATACGACGGAGGGGTCCTGCCCATCCTGCCCATTGAAGGGTACCGCACATTTGTACCCAGCAGCCTTATTCCGGCCGGTACTATGACAGGCGATAATTATAAAATCATTCAGATAACAGACAATATATATCCTGACACAGGCGTAGAAATACACGGATCAAGGCTTGCCTGGCAGGCCCTCCCGAATAATTCGGAAGATACGGAAATATTTTATTATGATGGAGAAAAAATACACAGATTGACCGATAATACTGCCTATGAATGCACCCCATCCATATCAAGCGGCGGCGTAGCATGGCAGGCGCACAGGAGCGACGGCGGGAGTGATGTGTTCTTTTACAATTTTGATAAAATAAAACGCCTGACCAATGATACTACAGACGATTACCGTATTACTGTTTATGGTGATAAATTGGCCTGGTGTAAACATAAAAAAATAGAGGGACAGGTAATGCTCTATGATGGAAAAAAGGTTCATCCAATAAAGCATGCCAGTGCAATATTTCCCAGGATTTCAGCTGAAGGAATTATGTATTCCAGCCTTCGCGATAATCATCTATACCTCTACGATTGGGAGGGCTCCATTGATTTAGGCAATGTTTCTTTTGAGGATACCAAAGCCGCGCATAATCAACAGATGAAAGGCGACAGGCTTGCCTGGATAAAACGCGTCAATGGCTATAAAGAAGTATTTTTGTATAATATTTCCGAGGGTATGAGTAGACAAATAACGAATAGGGAGGCCGACTCCGAGACCCGGATTTCCCTTCCCTCTGTTAATGGAGATTTTGCCGCATGGACGAATCGAACAAAGGACAAGAGCCGTTTACGCCTGTATAACGGTAACGATGTTTTAACCGTAGTAACTGCAAGAGTAATAGATGAAGCGTATTTCGGAGAGGGATTTCTGGTCTGGGCTATGGGAAAGACAGAGGAAAATATGGATATATTTCTCTACGATCTTACATCAAACGAAATTAAGCAAATAACCCATGATAATTTTAATGACCGCCATCCAATCGCAAGTACAAGATATGTCGCCTGGCAGAGATTCGATGGCAATGACTACGAGATACACATGGCCTACATATTTCCCAAACCATGACCAATATTATGAGTAGTGAGATAATAGCGCTGATCTGCCGGACATACAAAGAGGTGCTTGGCTCACAGGGCCATGATCTTGAAAAACCGGAAAATATAAATGTAAATACACCAATCCATGGGGGCAGGGGGTATTTGGATTCGCTGGGTCTTGTAAGCCTGATAGTTGCCCTGGAAGAAAATATGCGCGAAAAACTCAACATCTCCGTTTCTATTGTCAATGAAAGAGTAATGTCTGACAGAGACAACATTTTCAAAACTGTCGGGTCTCTCGCAGATCATATTTCTTTGCTCCTGAAAGAGGATTCGAATAATGAGTAAAGCACGCCTACTTTTGATTAGACCGAATTCATTGATCAAAATAAGCCCTCCTCCTCTGGGACTATTGTATATAGCCTCCTATCTCAGGGAAAAGTCGGATGAGTATGATATAAATATTTTGGATGCGCGGATAAAAGACTTGTCTTTAAACCAGATACGAGACTGCGTAAAAAAATATAACCCTGAATATGTCGGGATCACAGGTTTGCATGTGGATTCTGCGGAATTACATGAGATTGCCAAACTGGTTAAAAACACCGTAAAGGACTGCAGTGTAATTGCCGGAGGGCCTTACCCTACAGGCGATTATAAGCGCGCATTAAAAGACATTAACATTGACTTTTGCGTGGTGGGAGAAGGGGAGGTTACATTTTTTGAGTTAATGAAGGCGTTGGAAAATGAAACGGATTTAAAATCTGTCAGGGGTTTAGCATTTCGCAATAGCAGCGATGTTCTATATACAGGCCCGCGGGATTTTATTGAAGACCTTGATAAAATACCTCACCCGGCGTGGGACCTCATAGATTTAAATGATTATTTCTACGGGAAGAAAAGATCCCTTGAAAATCCCGTACAGATATACAAAAAGGCCATCTCTATTATTTCTTCGCGCGGCTGCCCTTTCGGGTGTATATATTGCCATAACATTTTTGGTAAGAAATTCAGGGCAAGAAGCCCGAAAAATACAGTTTCGGAAATTGAGTACCTGATAGAAAATTATAAGATCAAAGAAATAGAGTTTTTGGATGACACATTCAATTTTGATATGAAACGCGCCAAGGAGATATGCACCCTTCTTGCAGAGAAGAAGATTAAATTACCTATTTGCTTTTCAAACGGGATCCGCGCAGACCGCATAGATGAGGAGCTGATTGTTAAGTTAAAAGAAGCAGGCACATACCGTATAAACTATGGCATAGAGAGTGCCGTACCGAGGATCCAGAAAATTATGGGGAAGGCCCTGGATTTAGATAGTGCAAGAGAGGTAATAGAAAAAACAGTTAAACACAAAATTCTCTGCGGGGCATTTTTTATATTAGGATTTCCCACTGAAACAGAAGAAGAAATGCTGAAAACCATAGATTTCGCTTCTCGGTCAAAGCTGCATACAGCTGTTTTTGCTATAATGACGCCTTTTCCCGGAACTAAACTTTATGCTCAGACTAACGCACTATATCCTGATAGAGACACATCATTTTCTACTGTGGGAAAGATCAGCATAAACACAAGCGCTGTTTCAAAGGAGAAATTGGCAGCCCTTCGGATTTTAGCATATCAAAGGTTCTATTTTAACCCTGTCAGATGGTGGCATATTTTTGTTCGCGTACCCAGGAAATTATCTATATACAGGAATTTTTTAGAAGTTATGAAGGTCGCATTTTTCAAAAAGGAACTTTATGCATGAGTAAAGGAGGCCGGAGATGAGCAATCAATGTACAATAGTTATTACCGGGACGAGTAAAGGTATCGGCCGGTATCTGGCCGAATATTACGCCAAAAAAGGTTTTCAGGTCATTGGCTGCAGCCGCAGGATGGTTGATTATGAATCAAAAAACTACCGGCATTTTTGTCTGGATATCTCTGACGAGGCCAAGGTAAAAGAAATGTTCATAGAAATCGGAAAAACTTATAAACGCCTCGATGCGTTAATAAATAACGCCGGCATAATGCACATGAATTACGCCCTGCTTACACCGCTTCAAACTGTGCAGAAAACCCTAAATACGAACTTTATCGGTACGTTTCTTTGCTGCCGGGAAGCTGTAAAATTAATGCAGAAAAATCGCCATGGCAGGATCATCAATATCTCTACAATTGCCGTTCCCCTGAGCCCTGTTGGCTCATCCAGCTACAGCGCCTCCAAAGCGGCAGTTGAGCAGTTTTCTAAAGTATTGGCCAGGGAAGTTGCGTCTTACGGCATTACAGTGAACACGCTAGCTTTATCCATTGTAAAACAGAGTGGCATGGCTGGTGAAATAGACCAAAAGGCCGCCCTGGAAGCACTGGCGCATACAATTTTAAAATCTCCGCTGGATTTACAGGACATTGCCCACGCGGCAGATTTCCTTATTTCTTCAGAGAGCGCTGTGATAACAGGCCAAACGCTTTGCCTGGGTGGAATATGATGATGAGGGCCAGAATAAAGGACATAGCTTATTATCTGCCGGAACAGGTCATAGATAATGACCGGCTTCATAAAGAAAATCCTGATTGGGACATGCGTCTCGTTGAGGAACACGCCGGTGTAGTGAAGCGCCATATTGCGCGGAATAACGAGACAGCTTTAGACATGGCTTTTCAGGCATGCAGGAATCTCTTCCACAAAAACAAAGACGCCAAAGAAAAAATTGACGGTATTATTTTTTGTACACAGAGCGCAGATTACGTCATGCCGCCTAATTCCTGTATTTTGCAGGGGAAACTTAATCTTTCAGATGACGTGCTTGCCTTTGATCTTAATCTGGCCTGTTCGGGTTATATTTACGGCCTTGCATTGGCTCAGGGATTGGTCTCCGGCGGCCTTGCCAAAAATATCCTGCTGGTAAATGCGGATACCTACTCCAAGTATATCAATAAAAAAGACCGTTCAACAAGGGTGCTTTTTGGCGATGGTGCGGCTGTCTCGTGGATAACAGCCTCAAAATCTTTGCAGGGGATTGTTGATATAAAATGCTCTACCTCCGGAAGGCATTATGACAAGTTTATTATTCCCGCGGGCGGCTGTCGAATGCCTAAATCCACAAAAACAGCCATTCCCAAAAAAGACAAGAGCGGCAATATGCGCACATTGGAAAATATTCACATGGACGGCATGGGGATTCTGGTATTTGTTAATTCAAAAATCCCCGGGCAGGTTAAGAATATTTTAACCCGAAATAAGTTAACAGTTGACGATATAGACTTATTTATTTTTCATCAGGCAAGCCGGGTATCTTTAAATTCTCTCGAGCGCCTGTTAAGAATTAACCCTGAAAAGGTGTATCGGAACATTCATTCACTCGGAAATACGGTATCGGCCTCTATCCCCATTGCTTTAAAAGACGCCCTGGAAAATAAAAAAGTATCGCGGGGGGGTAAGGTTTTGATTTCTGGTTTTGGCGCGGGCCTGTCGTGGGGGTCCGCTATCATTGAACTATAAAAAAGCAAATTTGACAAACAGGCCCTATGGAAAAAAAATCCGGATTCACTGCTGGCTGCCCGCCTTTTTTATTCAGCGTTGACCTGGAAGATGTCCGCTGTCTTATACCCGACGGTAAACGTTATCCTGACAGGATTCTCTCCAATACCGTCCGGTACCTCGATTTTCTTTCAAAACACGATACTCGCTGTACTTTTTTTACGGTAGGGGATATCGCACGCCGCTATCCTGATTTAATCAAACGCATTTTAGGCGAAGGGCACGAAATTGCCTGTCACGGCAATAACCATATTACGTTAGACCACCTTGATCCGCGCAGTTTTCAACGTGATGTAGAGCAAAACCTTGAATGCCTGAACCGGGCAGGGGCGGGGAAGATCTGTGGATTTCGCGCCCCGGCATTCTCTTTAACCAGGCAAGGCATGTGGGCCTATGAAATCCTGGCCAAACTCGGCTTTACATATTCCAGCTCTGTTCTCCCCGCTAAAAATCCTATTTATGGATGGCCTGATTTTGGCTGTAATTGTCAAAAGGTTGCCTCAAAGGTCTGGGAGATTCCATTGAGCCTATCGGCATTCGGGTTTTTCAATGTCCCTTTTTCAGGGGGGGTGTATTTTCGGGCCCTGCCTTTCCGGCTTGTCCGTTATTTTTTCCGTCGGGAATTATTAGAGAAAAGGCCTGTAGTCGGATATTTTCATCCACATGACATTGATGTCAAAGAGGAACGATTTATGTATCCGCTTATCCGTAACAATAAATTTTACAACTGGTTGATGTATTACAATCGCAGGGGCGTATTCGGCAGGCTCAGTGCATTATTTCAGAATGTACCGGTGATGAAATATTCTGAGTATGTCTTGCAATGCCTGGAAACAGGAAAAGGAGAGAGGGTTGCCGGCTAAATTTGAAATTCAAGAGATAGACCTCGGCCCATCAGGCCTCAATGAGATTAGCGCACTTTTAAAAACAACCTGGCCCGGGATGAAACATTTAAATGCCGCTTACCTGGGCTGGCAGTACAATGACAACCCATCAGGCCGGGCCATAGGCTTTAATGCTTATCATGGCAATCAACTTGTCGGCCATTATGCGACCCAGCCATTTAAGGCGCTGATTGCAGGCACCGAAGAGATGGGCCTTTTGTCTTTAAACACGGCAATCCATCCTGAGTATCGCAGCAGCGGCTTATTTTACACGCTCACGATGCGGACACTAAAAAAAGCCGGCGAGACGGGTTATAAGTTTATTGTAGGGATTGCCAATGCCAATAGTACCTTACCGTTTATCAAATTGTGCGGGTTTCAGCTTGTCGGTCAACTTGAGGCAAAACTCGGCATAGGAAACATCCGGCGGCACGAGGCAGAAAAAGAACCTTTTTATAAAAGATGCTGGGATAAGAATACCCTTCAATGGCGCCTGAATCGTCCGGGACGGCCATACCTTATAAAAGGGCATGACGCATCATATAGCGCAGTTTATGCCAACACCGGCATATTGGGGATCTTTACTGAACTCGGTATTTTTGAGAACAAAATGATACCCAAGAGGCCCGGCGGTTTCCCGGGAGTAAATCCATTTCGCCTATGGATAGGCCTTGACTCAAACAGCAACTGGTCCAGATCGCTCTATATTGACATTCCAAAAAGGCTTCGCCCTTCACCGCTCAACTTTATTTTTAAAGACCTGACAGGCCAAAAACGTTCTATTAAGCCGGGCCAGTCCCGATTTGCCCTGATTGATTTCGATGCATATTAAAACATATTGAAAAAAGGCCCCCTGTGTGATAGTGTACTAGTATTATAATATGGCGGCTAATAGGATGATTATACTATAAATGAAGAGAATATCATTTCTACTAATCTGGCTTTTTTGTCTGTTGATCCTGGGGGAGCTGTTTTTTGGAACAGTCTTTTTTATAAAGGATGCCCGGCATCAGCTCATCCATCTCGATAATGTCACGGACTACCCGTATCTATATTTTTCATTTAAACCGGAGCCGGGTAAATTTGTTAATGAAGACGGCCTTTACACCAGGAAAAAAAGAGTCAAAGGCCCCGGTAAATACAGAATTCTACTGATAGGGGGGAGTATTGTACGCTCTGCATATCTTGATTATGATAAAACCATTTCCAGCTATCTGGAGCAGGAGCTCAACGGTAAATTTCAAGGCAATGCGATCGAGGTTGTTAATGCCGGGATGTCAGGATATGTCACCGAACAGGAATTTATCTTTATACAACTGGTGCTTCAGTACTATGAGCCCGATATGATTATCGGCCTGGATGGCTATAATGATTTAATGAGTTTTAAGCTGAATAGGTCTGCTAATCTTTCTTTTGCCCCGCAGAATTGGAGAGATTTTAAAGTGATCCAGAAGGGTAAAGATGAAAAAAAATGGCATTATCGTCTTCGCGCAGTATTCAGAAATACTTCAAGAGCAATCGACTTTGCAGGGAGGATTATAAAACAGCAGAACCCTTATGATTACAGCACGGTAAAGCAGGGCGACCTGGAAGCGCTAAGCGGGAGATATATAAATACAGTAAAGGACATGAATGATTTTTGTGCCTCAAAGAATATACGTTTCTTTAGTTTTTTACAGCCTGTAAAATGGTACAGCTCCGGCGATTCCCAAAATGTCAGATTCGGCGGCATTCCCGCGCTTGCCAGCCTGTACAGGAAATACGATGCAGGGATCAGAGAGCTGGATTATGGTTTTTCTTTGGTAGATATTTTTGAAGGCCGCACGGATATTTATTTTGACGACTGTCACGTTACTTCCGAAGGAAATAAGCTTTTCGCAGAACACATAGCTGATTTACTGGAAAAAGAGTTAACCGATGCAATTCATCAAAACACACTATAAAAGGATAATGGCTTTAGGGCTTTCTGCATTTGTCCTATATACAATAGCCCACTGGGTCTATGCTACCATAAACCTCAATGTCTTCCATACGATGAAGCATCCATTTGACATGTGCGTGCCTCTTATGCATTTTCTGCGGGGTTCAACTGAGATAGTCGGACTTGAGAATATCAGGCAATATGGTCCAGGTTTCTTTTTCACGATACACCCTTTACTGTTAATATCAGGGCTTGACTGGCATATCTTTAGAATAGTTTTAACCATTTTTAGTGTCATT
>CAYVIU010000056.1:0-8827 GCA_964451625.1 uncultured Planctomycetia bacterium
TTATTAATGATACTATTATCATATGCTAATACCTTATTTTTGCTGTTATCCTCTCCTATCACTGGCAATATCTCCTCTGTGCTAAAATCCTATAAGTATACCACAACTTTTCCATTTGTCAAGGGAAAATAACCTACTTTTTGAATGTTTAACACCTCCTTTTTAAGTATGTAACTTATGTATTTATAACATGTTATGTATATCAACAAAAATACCGAAGCGAAGCTTCGGTATCTTATGTAACTTTCATGTTTTTTCATTAACAAAACTGTGTATGGGGTGGGTTTTTAACTGAATAAATCCGGGATAGGTGTTGTTAAAAAGTCCTCAATTCGCGTATTTGAACTCGCTATTGTGATAGTTTTAAGAATTTCGTATTTCTTGGCAAAGGCCTTTAAACCGGAAAGGGCTGTCTGCCTCCTGCCGCTTTTCACTTCTATGGGTATAATTTTTTTGCCTTTTGTCAGTATAAAATCAACTTCGCAATTGCCTTTTCTCCAATAATAGACTTCGAGACCATGTTGAGCAGCTTCATTTGCTAAATAGGCGCCAACAGCCACCTCCACCAGCCGACCCCACGCATCGGGCTTAGAACGCCATTCTTGAAAGTTTTGATTGGCCAATGCTGTCATAAGAGCTGTATTCAAAGGCAGCCATTTAGGGCTCGAACCTCTCCTTCTCAGCGCCCCTCCCGACCATTTAGGAAGCCCTCGTATAAGAAAAGCGGATTCTAACAGCTTCTGATAATGGGCGAGAGTGGTTGTATTGCCTGCATCTACCAGCTGGCCAAGCAATTTTTGATATGAAAGTATTTGGCCTCCATATTCACAAGCAAGAACAAAAAGCTGGCGCAGTAGAGCCGGTTTCTCAACACGGTTCAAAAGCAATATATCTTTTGAAACAGCTGTTTCAATTAAAGAATCCCTGATATATCGACCCCATCTTTCCTCATCGTTTATTAGGGAAGCTGCTCCGGGATATCCGCCGAAATAGATAAACTGATCTATCGTCCAGCCAAAACATTCACGGCATTCTTTATAATTCCAATGGGATAACATTATAATCTCAAAACGGCCAGCCAGGCTTTCATCCAGGCCTTTTTGAATCAAAAGCGATGAGGACCCTAAAATAACTACACGAATATCATTGCCCTGCCGTGTATCCACATCCCATAGACGTTTTACCTCAATTGACCAGTTTGATATCTTCTGTACTTCATCCAGAACAAGAATAACAGGGGTTTTTTTCTGCAATTTCACACGCGCCATATCCCATTGCCGGCCTATCCATTCTGTGGGCGGAGGAGCAGGTAAATCTGCTGCAGCATAGTGATATGCCATATCCATACCCTTAAGCACTTGATGTATGGCGGTGGTCTTTCCAACCTGCCTTGGGCCGGTGATAACCTGAATAAACCGCCTTCTGTCGCGTAGTCGTCCCTCAATAATGCCAGTTGTATCTCTTTTGAATATAGGTAGTTGCATATTTAACTCCAATTATCTCACTACACTGAGTAATTATACACTAGATTTTGAGTAAAGTCAAGTGTCTTTTTAAAAAATTTAAGTATCGAGGCTAAGCCTCGATACTTACTCGATGCTTATTTTGCACGTAACTCATTATGGGATAATGAGATAAGTGATAAAAATATGTCGAAGCTAAGCTTCGACATATAAAGTGAGGAGGAGCGGTGCTAGGGCCGCTCCTCCTCGTGATCGAGACCGGCGGCTCGATCTATGTAGGTGCTCTTTTTATACGCCGGTTACGGTAGACTTGTAATAAACTCGTGTTCTTCCTGTTTCGATTTGTATCTACTCCACGGAACCTTTTCGGGTTCTTTTAATCCACGAAGTGTCATTGGTGATGTCTTTGGCTCGTATTCACTGAGCCTGGTTTCTAATGTTTTCATCCTTTCTATTGCGGCTTCCATTCTTCTTGACATATTACCTAAGGCTTCGTTCTCTTGTATGCTCATGAAGTCTTCCAGCGCCTGGGCCTGATCTTCAATTGCGCCTATATTTTTCTGTATATCTACTACAGTTTCAGATATCCTTGTAAATCTTTTGTGTAACTCTATTGCCTTTTCCATGGTAGCATTAAGCGAAACTATTACGGCATTCTTATAAGCTTCGTCGATATCCTGGCCTGATTCAAGCGCTTCATTCAATATTCCTTCTATATACTCTATGTGGCTTTCTAATGCCTCGACTGCCATTTTGCTTTTTCTTATATCACTGTTAAATGACTCTATCTTCATAGATATTGTTTCTACGGCGTGCTCTTCAATCTTGGCTTCAGCAATAAGTTTTCTTGGTATAATTCCTGCCCGTGGCATTTGAGCAGCTAAGCGATCTGCTGCCTCTATAAGCCTTAATGCTGATGCTTCATTGTTATCAGCACCATTCTTGATCCCGATTAAAACATCGTTCAATTCAGGTTCTAGCATCGGCGAGGTAGCGGAGATGGCGGTTGATAATGGTACATAAGGTCTTCCGTAAGCCTGTTGTATGCTGTCTTCTATTAGTCTTACTAATCGGCTATCATCAGGAAAGGTTTCCGGAAAATTTGTTTTCATGCGGTAATATAACTCATATAATAAATTCTCGGAACGCGGCCTTGGTCTATTCGCAAATGATTTTATTAAGCGGCGTATATCTCCGGCACTAAGCTCGGAAATGCTTTCGTTCAATAACGGAGCGACGTCCAATATTCCCTGCTGCGCATTAACTAAAAGCGTTGCGAGATAGTTAAAAAGAGCGTCCTGCAGGTATGATTTGCGCTCAAGCTCGGTTTCTTCTTCGCCTGAGATTCTTCCGGACCTCCTTAAGCGATGCAGCACATTCACTGGTGTAAGGTTCTGTTCTAAATGTTCCGGGTCTGTTGAAACATGTATTAGATGTTTACGTTCTTCCGGAATATCAAGCACATCGGCGATATGTTCGTGCACAAGACCTCTGAAAACTATGTGGGTAGCTTTTGGAAATTCCTTTATCGCGCGGGTGATCCTGGGCCCTTCCTCCTCAAAATCCCTTCTTTGATCTGACGCATACCGCATTTTGTCTGCTTTTTCATAAAGGCGTTCAAGAGTTTCTACGTCGCCTCGCACTATGCACTGCGCCGCATCTTTAAAAAACAGTTCTGCTCTATCCCAGAGCCACCATGTTTCAGGTTCAGGGTCCTCTCTAAAAATAATAACGTTATAGCCCTGATTTATCAAACCCTTGATCTGGTTATACAGGCCTCTCATAAACGCATCTGCAACTTTTTCATCCAGGACACTAAGCTTAAGATCGCTTCTTCCTTTTTTCCGGCTCCTCTCCTGCGCAAAATTACGGCACTTCTTATAAAATCTGTAAAGCTTTTCTTTATCATCCGGCGACTTGATGTTTTTAACTTGGTCGTCCTGTGAAAGTATTGTCTCAAGCAGGCCTTTACCTGCATTTTCTATATGTATGGCAAGCACAGGCGCATCTCCAGGAGTCGTAAGATCAGTGGGAATGGGCGGTAAAAACGGCCGTACGGCATCAACAAACTTAGCGGCATCGCTCTCATCGCCATGATAGCCGACTACTGCATAGACATCCCCGTCCGGCACTTCAACAGCCGGCTGGAAAGTCAAACCTTCAACACTGATGCCGAACTCATCCGTAAGAAAAATTATCAAGGCGGCTAAGTTTTCCCTCCCCTGGTTGTTAAGTTTAGCGCTTAAAATTTTGTTTATTTCTGTCCTCACGGGACCCTCAAACTCAAGTGATGAGACAACGTCACCTAAACTTTTCGGGGGATTGTTTCTAAGCTTTTGCTTCAGCGATTTTACTGCCTCTTTTTGAGTAAATCTTATTTGTCTTAGCCCATTCTGTAATGCTGCGATCGATAAATCACTGGGACTCAGCGGTGAGGTGCGGAGTTGATTGTGTAATTCCATGGTTAGTTCGGTTATTGTATCATCTACTGCAGAAAGGGGTTGGTCCTGCATTTCTTCTGTGAATGTTATGAGGCGTTTGACAAACTGTATTTTTAGATTGGCGAGAATCGCGGTCTTTCCCTCAGGGGTTGCAGCAGCCATGTATTCATTTAATGCAGAGGCAAGTATTTTGGCCCATTCCTTGTTTGCAAGCCTATCACTGCCGATATTATATGTATCTATTAAGTTCTGTTTTATTCCTTCCGTGATGTCAACCCGGTAAGTGGCAGAGGTGCCTTCCATTGCCTCTTCACTGAAATATGCGGGGGGAGCTCTGAGTATGTTGTTTACATCAACAGTACGCCCTTTCCAGAAATCATGATCCTTGGCCAGTGTATCAAAGAGAATTTTGATGTATAATTCAACCCTATCTACAGCATCAAATGTATTTGCCTTGTGGATCTTCTCTCCGGCACCTACATCCAGGATTTTCTTTCCGCTTCTTATTATGGCTGAATGCATGGTAGACTCAAACAATGGATTATTCCAGATGAACCCATCAGAAAGAAGTGTATCAAATAGGGTATTTCTTATGCCGTAATCTCCGCCATTCGGGTCTCCGAGGCGCAGTCCATAGGCTGCAGCCAATAAAGGCTGGGTTACGAGATCTGCTATGGCGATATCGTCAACAGAGTAAAGCCTTGCATAATTAGGAGAAACAATATCCGTTTCACCTCTGAGCACAGGATCCAGGAACAGTTTTATCTTATCAGGCCGTTCAAGCACAAGGTCTCCGTCGAGAATAAATGCAGCCTCAGCATTTAGTTCTTTTGAGATTGTAAGTATACTCCTTATGCTCCACTTTTTGCCATCCCAGCCCGCGAATTGTTTTTCTTTTTGGAATCTAAAGATCTTTATATTCTCAAGCTCCTGAAGGGCTCTGTCAGCCTCATCAAAAGCAGCCTGTCCTTTCTCATTAGATTCACCGATGGCCACTATAGCAACTCTCTTATCCGGATATGTAGTCTTTACCTGTGCCACAAGGTCTTCTATGAGCCTGGCTACATCTAATACGCCGCCCTTGCTATTAAGGATATTATTAGATGCCACTTCATTGTAAAAAGGAATACCGATTATGATATCGGCCTTTTTCATTTCGGCCTTTATCTTCTCTATATTGTCTACGATACTTCTATCAAGCGCAACTGCATCTGCGGCACTTGCAGGCGAGGTCTTGGCAGCTTTAAGTTCCTGTGTAGCCAAAATCGTTACTTTTTCTTCGGCAATGGGGCCCCTTGCAACTATATAGGATATTTCCCTAATACTCACCCGGGCCAGTTCTTCATTTCTCAGAGTTTCTATCTTTTGTATAAGTTTTTTAAACTTTTCCTCTCCAAGAGGCTGTAGAATTCTACCAAGAGATACATGTATTATGTTCTGACGAAATGCGTCTTTGAATCTATCGGCCGGGAATAGTCTTCTGAGGCGGTCCCTTATGGCAGTGAGGTTCCCTTCACCCTCATCAACAAGCCCGGTGGCGATAATTGTCCCCGTTGGTGTAATAGAAATACCTGTAAATGTGACATCAAATGCCTCGGCCTCAGCCACAATACGCATCGCTTCTCCGATTGATTCCGGAGATCTTATCTCTGCTGGAAGCCTAGTAAAGGGCCTGTGCAGACTAAACACATTGACGTGCAGCTCTTCATCCCTAATCCATGCAGCATCACCTTCTCCTAAGATTTCTGATAATTCCTCCCGTGCGGCCCTGATACCATTCAAAAGATCTCTATTGTTTTCCATATTGCGGACATAAGCGTGTATTGCGGCCGCTTCACCTCTTTTTAAGCTGCCTTCTCTATTATAAAACGTATCAGGCATAATCCTGTTTTGCTTTTGTTGCTCTAAACAATTCCACATATTTTGCCTTGAGTATATCCGGATGTTCCGGAGCCCAAATAGGCGAGGTGCGAGCGGAAACAGTCATGTTAGCTGTATCTAATATAAGGGTGTTTGAATCTTTTGCAAAATTGATTGGTAGGCTGAGGAGGGTGTTTTGACTGGCTACTTCGAGTTTTCCATCGCTTAACTGTGTATTTTTCCTAATGTCATCTATTGAAATATTGTTAAATGCCGCATTAAGTTTGTCGCTTGGCATATCGGAAGTAGCCCACATGAAGAAAACTTTTCCTGAAGTTGTTTCCTCAACCAAGCTTTTTAAACGGCTCTTTAGATATATCCAATATATTACATATTCAGGAACAAGTCCTCTCACAAGAAATGCGGTCTTTTTTGTTTTCATGTTCTCAAGGATATCTGCAATTTCTTTTTTCTCCCAGTCGGTAAACCCTGTCTCCAAGAGATCCCTTACATCAAGAGGGACTGTTTCCGAATATGCTTGTTCAACTGCCTGGTGTATTTGTTCTTTATTCATTCTATTTGTGTCTATAACAGGCGCTTCTTCATTCAGATAGCCTATAAGGCGTATCTTTGCCAAATGCCTTTGCATGGCCTTGAGGTTTTCAATATTACAATAGCTCAGGAACTGTTTCAGCTGATCGGCCTTTAGCCTTCCCTGGCCTACTGCTGTTACATCACATATATGAAGTATTAATAACATCTTGAGAAATTTATCTATATCAAATCCGGAATTCTGCAAAAACTCTATATCCTCTCTGGGAACTGATTCTCCCAGATAGAGCTCGCCAAAATCAGAATGTCTTAATATAAGGGCTTGTATAAGTTTTATTTTATCTTCGCTAATTTCAAGCTCTTCTAATAATGGGGCTATTTTCCTTGTGCCATTTATATAATGATCTCCATCCCATATCTTTCCATAATCATGCAATGCCACAAATAGCTGCAAAACCTCTTTATAATATGGGTCAGCCATAAGCTCGTCATAAACGGCATGCACTTTCTCAAAGGCTTCGCGGCTTAGATTCTTTCCGTCTTTTGGCAATCTTTTATTATTAAAATAATCGTAATTGCCTTCGGAGAGCATCTTGAATGCATTTACAACTCCAAGCACATGCATAAGCTGATCCATATATGTACCATCGGCAAATTGCCATGCTGCCCCGCCTTTCACCTTGCCCAGATGATAGAGCTCGGTCCTTTCATAGAAAAAGTCAAAAACCCCTTTTATCGAGCCTTCTTCAATAGATCTATTTAGCCATGTATTCGTAACAGGCGAGGTGCGGGCGGATGTCTCTAGATTTAAAAGCTTGCAGAATGTATCAAGTTTGTTTTCTACATTATGCTTCGCCAATATTTCTTGTACTATCTTTACAGCTTCTGACTCACTTCTTTCTCTTAAATTGGGCCAGAATTCTTCACCTGCTTTTCTGGGGCCTATGCGGCTGGCAATGGCATCAGTTGCTTTTATAAGGCTCATTTTAACACTATCTATTCCATTTTCTTCTAAAAGCGCTCTGCCTTTGGAGGTCCTTGAAAGCATTCTCAGGACTTCCACTCTTCTTGAATCTGCGATTTGTTCCCACAAGTGTTTCCAGTCAGTGTGTGTCCATTGACGTATTTGTTCGTCTTCTAATTCCACGTCTCTTAATCCTACACTTATGACCTTTAAAACTCTGTCTATTTCTTCACAGAGTTCTTCATTATTTAAATCAAGGTCTGTAAGGTCTGTTAAATATAACCTAATGGTATTTCTGTCTTTTAGAGTCGGTTCATCACTTTGGACAATAGACAGAATTTTATCTATAATATCGCCTTCGCTTGGCTCTCTTGCTTCCTTTTTCCAGTCCGCCAATGAGTTTTTCATATCTACAAGCGTATAAGGAATATACCCCTTTGTTCCTTTATAATAAGCGGTAAACCAGGCAAGGAATGGCCCAAATAACCATGAAATTATAAATATAGGAAACCCTCTAAACACGAGTGCCGGGTCTAATATCTTAATGTCCAAAAACATATAGGCTACTGTCAGTAATAACAAAGTACAGCCTATAATAGGCGCATATTTATAATCTCTGTAGATCTGGAAAACTGATAAGCCCTTTCTAAATGCTGCCTGGTCTTCACTCAGGCCTCTCCATTGAAACGCCTTTCCGGTTATTATTGTTTTGAAACTTTCGAATATATCAATGGGCCGATATAACAAATTCATCATGAGGATCGTCGTAAGATAAATGGTTTCAAGTACACCTCTTCTGGTTATTTGCACAACTTCATAATTTATCGACAGAGCATCCCCTACATTTTGTAGCGTTTTAGACCTTGACAATCTAAGCATATCAGTTATAAAGCTCCCGCCTGTTAGTTTGAACACGGTAAGCGGAATAACTATATAGGGCAACACCTTAGAACCCAAGTTATATGCTAACCATAAAATCCAATTTGCTGAAGGTATATCTTCCAGTGCAATAATGAGATATGGCATAATATTATATAAAAGGTGCGGCATGGCAATTGCTGCTGCAATGCAGAGTAAAACTACAGTTGCTACAGCAAGTTTCTGTTTTAGCCCGCCAGATTTAAAGGCCCTGGCAACATATAGGGCTGTTCCCTTTACGTTATTGCAAATAGCCCTTATAAATACAAGAGAGAATATGCTCATCATCAATGCAAAGGCTGTAAACGGTGTAAGTGCGGCCAAATAAGGCAGTGTAAATACTAAAATCAAAGTAGAAACACCTGCACCTGCTAAAACAATGAATATATTAACCCACGTCATTGGACTTCTGACGCCTCTTTCAAAAAGCTTCATCACAATTGGCATTACTATTTTTTGGCCTAAAATAATCGCCATTACAACACCAAATAAAATACCTGATATTATCGGGTTGACAGATCCAACAAGTCCGGTAATTTGTACTGCACTCATACCCAGCATGATAAGCCATAAGGCAAATATAGTTTCGGCAACTAGCTGAATGTTAAAAAGATTATGGTGCCTCCAGT
>CAYVIU010000057.1:0-8614 GCA_964451625.1 uncultured Planctomycetia bacterium
AGCACATCCATGGTAAGGATGGGGTCGCCGGTTCAAATCCGGCCGAGGGCTCCACTAAATAAAAAGGAGGAACCAATGGCAAAGGAAAAATTTGAACGTACCAAACCGCATTTAAATATAGGCACCATAGGCCACGTAGACCATGGCAAGACCACTCTGACAAGTGCAATAACACTGTGTCTCAGTAAAAAAGGCATGGCCGATGTAAGGACATTTGACTCCATCGACAATGCCCCTGAGGAAAAAGAGCGCGGCATAACCATAGCCGTAGCCCACATCGAGTACCAGACAGACAAGCGCCACTACGCCCACATAGACTGCCCAGGCCACGCAGACTATATAAAGAACATGATAACAGGAGCTGCCCAGATGGATGGTGCCGTTTTAGTAGTAAGCGCAGCAGACGGCCCAATGCCTCAGACAAGGGAACACATACTCCTTGCCAGGCAAGTAGGCGTGCCTGCAATAGTGGTATTCATGAACAAGGTTGACCAGGTAGAAGACAAAGAGCTCCTGGACCTTGTAGAGCTTGAAGTAAGAGAGCTCCTCACCAAATATGAATTCCCGGGAGACAAGATCCCCATAATCAAAGGCTCAGCCCTCAAAGCCATGGAATGTTCCTGCGGCAAAGACGACTGCCCCAAATGTAAGCCCATATTCGAGCTCATGAAGGCAGTTGATGAATACATCCCTGCACCAAAGAGAGACATCGATAAACCATTCCTCCTGCCAATAGAAGACGTATTCAGCATCACAGGAAGAGGAACAGTAGGCACAGGAAGAGTTGAAAGAGGCCAGATCAAGACAGGCGAAGCAGTAGAGATCGTAGGAATAAAACCCACCAAGAAGAGTGTCGTAACAGGAGTGGAGATGTTCCGAAAGATCCTTGACTCAGGCCAGGCAGGAGACAACGTAGGAATACTCCTCCGAGGCGTGGAAAAGAAAGACCTTGAAAGAGGACAGGTCATATCAAAACCAGGCTCAATCACCCCTCACACAAAGTTCAAGGCAGAAGTATACGTACTAACTAAGGAAGAAGGCGGAAGGCACACACCCTTCTTTAACGGATACAGGCCCCAATTCTACTTCAGGACAACTGACGTAACAGGCTCAGCAACCCTCCCGCAAGGCACAGAGATGGTAATGCCCGGGGACAGCGTAGCCCTGCAGATAGAACTAATCACCCCTATAGCCATGGAGAAAGAACTGCGCTTTGCCATACGTGAAGGCGGACACACTGTAGGAGCAGGTGTAATATCGGAGGTAATAGAGTAACGCGAGGATAACCCTCGCGTTTTTTATTTATATAATAAAATGCGTGAAATAATCACTTTTGAATGCACTAAGTGCAAGAATAGAAACTATACTTCCCGTAAGAACAAGAAAACAACTAAAGGGAAGATAGAGCGGAGCAAGTACTGTAAGTTCTGTAAAAAGCATACGGCCCATAAAGAGACTAAATAAATAGGCCCGTAGCTCTAATTGGCAGAGCAGCGGTCTCCAAAACCGCCTGTTGTCGGTTCAAATCCGGCCGGGCCTGCCAAATTTGAGGAGAGATATGGCAAATAAAGCAGCAAGGTTCGTAGGAGAAGTAAAACAGGAGCTGAAAAAGGTTTCCTGGTCAACAAGGCAGGAGATTATTGCCTCCACGGTTGTTGTAATCACCACAGTCGCGCTCTTGGCGGTTTTTATCGGCACATGCGATCTGGTTTTTTCCCGTCTCATTAACATTCTTATAAGGTAGCGAAAACTGATATGGCCAAACAATGGTATGTTCTTCATACTCAGACCGGATACGAAGAGAAGGTAAAGACCGGATTGGAAAAAAGGATAAAGCAGCACAAGATGGAAAAAGACATCTCCCAGATCCTGGTGCCGACCGAAAAAATATCTGAAGTGAAGAGCGGGAAAAGAAAGATCTCTGAAAGAAAGTTCTTCCCGGGCTATATACTCGTGGAGATGGAACTCAACGACAACAGCTGGTACATGGTAAGAAACACCCCGGGCGTTTCAGGGTTCATAGGTTCCGGTTCAAGGCCCGTTCCTTTAAAGGAGCATGAGATAAAGGCCATATTAAAACACAGGGAAGACGCAGAAGAGAAGCCGATACCCAAGGTTACATTCGAAAAGGGCGAGAGCATAAGAGTAGTCAACGGCCCGTTTATAAATTTTAACGGCAACGTAGAGGAAATAAACCCCCTAAAGGGCAAGTTAAAGGTAGTTATATCAATATTCGGAAGGTCCACCCCGGTAGAACTTGAATACTGGCAGATAGAAAAGGTATAACAATGGCAAAAAAAGTAAAAACAACTATTAAATTATATTGCCCGGCAGGCCAGGCAAACCCTTCACCGCCTGTTGGACCGGCATTAGGACAGCACGGCGTAAACATAATGGATTTTTGCAGGAAATTCAATGAAAAGTCAAAAGGCCAGGAAGGCCTGATCCTGCCGGTTGTGATTTCAGTATATGAAGACAGGTCTTTTTCGTTTATTACAAAAAGCCCGCCGTGCTCAGTGCTCCTGAAGCAGGCGTGCGGCATTGCAAAGGCAAGCGGTGAGACCGGAAAGGTTTCCGCAGGGCAGGTTACACACAAGCACGTAGAAGAAATTGCAAAAACAAAGATGAAGGACCTCAATGCAGTAAGCCTCCCGGCCGCAATAAAGACGGTTGAAGGGACAGCGCGCAGCATGGGCATTGAAGTAGTAGACGTCATTACGGAAAAGCCCAAGGAAGAAGCCGAGGCAAAGCCGGAAGACAAGAAGGAAGCGAAAAAGGAAGTTAAAAAAGAGGCCAAGAAAGAAGCCAAGAAAGAAGAGCCGGTAAAAGATGCCAAAAAGAAAAACTAAGAGAACAAAAGAATTTGAAAAGATAGTGGATAAGGCCAAGAACTATAAGCTGAAAGAGGCCATAGCCATTTTAAAAACCGCCCCCAAAACCAAGTTTGACGGGGCCGTTGATATTGCATTTAAGCTTGAAGTAGACGCCAAGCAGAGCTCACAGGCAGTAAGGGGCACAGTAAGCCTCCCGCACGGAACAGGAAAATCAGTAAAGGTCGCCTGTTTCTGTAAAGGTAAGGCGGAAGAGCAGGCCAAGGCAGCAGGGGCAGACTTTATAGGAAGTGACGAATTGATCCAGAAGGTGCGCGGCGGATGGTGCGATTTTGACGTGGCAATCACATCCCCTGACATGATGAGGGAAATCGCAAGCCTGGGTAAGGTCCTGGGGCCCAGAGGCCTCATGCCGAACCCAAAGTCAGGCACTGTTACAAATGACATATCCGCTGCTATTAAGGAAGTAAAGAAGGGCAAAGTGGAATTCAAGATGAGCAAGCAGACAGATATACACCTATCTATAGGAAGGCTCTCATTCGATGAAAAGGCCCTTTATGAAAACGGCGCATCTATAATAAAGGCAATAATACATGCAAGGCCCCCTGCGGTTAAAGGGCAGTTTATTAAAAGCATTGCTGTCTCCAGCACAATGGGCCCGGGCATCAAGCTTGATGTAAATAATTGGGAGTAAAAAATGACAGAGACTTTAGTAGCTAACGGCACGGAAAAAGGCATAGGTAAAGAGTGTAAGGACTTCATGGTCCAGGATGTGGCCAGGCACTTTGAGGCCGACAAAAATCTCTTTATAACCGGCTTCTGGGGACTGAGCGCAGAGGACATGAGCCAGCTCAGAAAGGCCCTCAGCAATGCTTCTTCCAGATACCTCGTTGTGAAAAATTCTATCGCAAAGAGGGCACTGAAAAGCATAAAGATGAACGAGTTGATAGAACATATGACCGATGGTGTGGGCATAGCCTTCGGGGGAAAAGACCCGGTGGCCACTGCCAAGGCCCTTGTGACCTTTGCCAAGACCCACGAAAAGCTACAGATTAAATCAGGATACCTTGACGGCAAAATAATTGATACACAGAAGATAAAGCAGATCTCCGCTCTCCCTTCAAGGGAAGCGCTTCTGGCAAAATTGGCCTGGGTTATCAATTCCCCGATAAGCGGTTTTGTAAATGTACTGGCCGCTACCATACGCAGTTTTGTTTATGTAATAAAGGCATATAAAGAGAAGCAAGCAAAAGGAGGATAGTATCATGGCAGAAGAAAAGAAAGAACAGGCAAAACAGGAAACTCCCAAAGAGGCCCAGGCACCAAAGGCTGAAGCACCAAAGGCTGAGGTACCAAAGCAGGAAGAAAAACCAAAAGTAAAGTTGACCAAGAAACAGGAAGACGTAGTAAAGACCGTGGAAGGTATGTCCGTACTCGAATTAGCGGACCTCGTACACGCTCTTGAAGACAAATTTGGTGTTTCCGCTCAGGCACCGGTTGCAGTAGGCGTGGCAACCGCAGCAGGAGGAGCCGGAGGAGCTGCAGAAGAAGAGAAGACCAGCTTCAACGTAGTCCTGGCCAGTGCAGGCGACAAGAAGATCCAGGTTATCAAGGAAATAAGACAGGTAACCACTCTTGGATTAAAAGAGGCAAAGGATCTTGTTGAGGCAGCACCCAAGACAGTGAAAGAGGCTGTGCCAAAGGAAGAAGCTGAGAAAATCAAGAAACAGCTCGAAGCAGCCGGCGCAAAGGTAGAATTAAAGTAACAATACCCCCTGCCCAGCGCAGGGATAGGAGATAAAAGGATATGGTCAAGCGTAAAAGCTATGCCAAGATAGGCAAATCATATACGATGCCTAATCTGGTAGAGATACAGCTTAACTCTTATTCGCATTTTCTGCAGCAGGATATTGCAAAGACGAAGAGGGAAAATATGGGCTTAGAAGAGGTGTTTAATGACACATTCCCGATCGAGAGCCCGGATGGCGCTCACAAACTGGAATATGTCAACTATTCACTCGGTAAACCCAAATACAGTGTTGAAGACTGCAGAAAAAAGGCGTTGACTTATGCGGCCCCGTTAAGATCAAAGATCCGCCTGCGTTCCAAAAAGGAGACAAAAGAGCAGGAAGTCTATATATGCGACCTTCCTCTTATGACGAGTTTCGGCACCTTTGTTATAAACGGCGATGAGAGGGTAGTGGTAAGCCAGCTTCACCGTTCTCCCGGAGTTTCTTTTGAGACCAGCCCGCATGCAAGCGGAAAGAAGCTTTATTCTGCCAGGCTCATTCCTTATCACGGCGCATGGATAGAGTTTGAGTTTGATGCAAATGACATTCTTCATGTTTATATAGACCGCCGCAGGAAATTTGTAGGAAGTATTATATTAAGGATATTCGGATATTCCGCGAATGAGGATATACTAAAGGCCTTTTGCGGCACTGAGACCGTGGAATTTTCCAGAACCGGCCAGCTCAAGTCTCTTGTAGGAAAAAGGGTGACCAAGGACATAAACAGCGCAGATGGCAGCCGCCTTGTAAATAAAAATCAAGAGCTTACAGAAGAACTTCTCGAGAAAGTATGGGATAGAGACATACGCTCGCTTGTAGTATATAAAAATAATGTACCGGAAATCATAAAGACCCTTGACAAGGATCACTCAAAGACAAAAGAAGAGGCATTGCTGGAGATATATAGGAGGCTCAGGCCCGGAGACCCTGCTACAGTAGAGTCGGCCCAGGCGCTGATGGACAGGCTCTTTTTTGACAGAAAAAGATACGACCTCTCGGAAACCGGCAGGGCCGTGCTTAACAGAAAACTCAGCATGAATTCAGGCCTGGATAAACGCATATTGAACGGCCCGACACTTATAAAAACAATCGAAACCATACTAGAGCTTAAAAACAGCGAAAGCCAGCCTGATGATATTGACCACCTGGGCAACCGCCGCGTAAGAAGCGTGGGGGAACTTCTCCAGAATCAGTTTCGTATTGCAATGGCCAGGGCAGAGAGAACCGCAAGAGAGAGAATGAATATCTATGACCTGGAAAATGCGCTTCCGCACAATTTGATAAATACAAAACTTATATCCAGCATGGTGAGGGATTTCTTCGGCAAGTCACAGCTTTCACAATTTATGGACCAGACAAATCCCTTGGCAGAACTCACTCACCGCCGACGCTTGAGCGCATTAGGCCCCGGCGGATTAAACAGAGAGCGCGCAGGTTTTGAGGTGCGCGATGTCCACCAGACACATTACGGAAGAATATGCCCTATTGAAACACCTGAAGGCCCGAACATCGGGCTGATTTCTTCTCTGAGCACTTATGCCAGGATCAACCGCTTCGGTTTTATAGAGACACCTTACAGAAGGGTGGAAAACGGCAGGGTTACAAACAGGATCGATTACCTGTCAGCAGACGAAGAAGACAAATATTCTATTGCACAGGCCAACGCAAGCCTTGATAAGGCAGGAAAGTTTTTAGATGATGCTGTCTCATGCAGATTCAGAGGAGATTTTCCAAAGCTAGAGCCGAAAAAGATAGATTACATGGACGTGTCCCCTACACAGCTTGTCAGTATCGCAGCCAGTCTTACGCCATTTCTGGAACATGACGACGCCAACCGTGCGCTCATGGGATCCAACATGCAGAGGCAGGCAGTACCTCTATTATATCCGGAACCCCCGCTGATCGGCACAGGGATGGAATACCGCGCTGCCAAGGATTCAGGGGCAGTCGTTGTGGCCGAGAATGCCGGCAGGGTCAATGAAGTACAGGGCGACAAGATAGTGGTAGGCGGAAGGGCATATGAATTAAGAAAATTTGAAAAATCAAACGCCGCCACCAGCATAAACCAGAGGCCTATTGTAAAGCTGGGCCAATATGTAAAGGAAGGCGACCCTATCGCCGACGGCGTGGGCACAAAAGATGCGGAAATCTCTCTCGGAAGAAATGTGCTTGTGGCATTTATGCCGTGGCGCGGATACAACTTTGAAGACGCGATACTTATCAGTGAAAAACTTTTAAAGGAAGACGTATACACATCCGTACACATAGAAGAATTTGAAATAGAGGCAAGAGATACAAGGCTTGGAAATGAAGAGCTTACAAGAGATATTCCCAATGTCGGCGAAGAGGCACTCAAGAATCTTGATGAAGGCGGAATAATAAGGATAGGCGCTGAAGTCGGCCCCGGAGATATACTTGTAGGAAAGGTAACACCAAAGTCTGAGACAGAGCTCTCACCGGAAGAAAAACTTCTTCGCGCCATATTTGGCGAGAAGGCGGGAGACGTAAGAGACGCATCTTTAACAGCACCTCCGGGCATCGAAGGTATAGTGGTAGATGTCAGGATATTCTCAAGGAGAGAGGCAAGGTCAAGGACTAAGGAAGAAAAGGCCAAAGAACTCAAGGAAATCACAGCCATTTCAACCGAATATGACAAAGAGATTGAAAAGATTGCAGCCGACCGCGACAGAAAGCTGTCAAAACTCCTTATAGGCAAGAAAGTGGCCTCAAGCCTCCTGGATGACACAACAGGGGCAGTGCTTATTCCCCAGAACAAGGTTATTGTTAAAAAAGACATGAAGAAAATAGCAAAGTGCGACCTTGATGACATAAAAATCCCTTCAAACCCTCAGGCCGAAAGAGAGGTAAGGCAGATTGCAAAGATCCTTGATGCGCAGATAGAAGAGCTTACCTATGAAAAGGAACGGGAGATAGAGAGGGTAAAGCGCGGCGACGAATTGCCGCCGGGCGTACTTAAGAAGGTAATGGTATATATTGCTTCAAGGAGAAGGCTTTCAGTGGGCGACAAGATGGCAGGGCGCCATGGAAACAAAGGCGTAATAGCCAAGATATTGCCCGAGGAAGACATGCCTTATCTTGAAGACGGCACCCCTGTGGAAATAGTCCTTAATCCGCTCGGTGTACCCAGCCGTATGAACGTAGGACAGCTCCTTGAAACGCACCTGGGCTGGGCAGCGAGGATTCTTGGAATGAAGGTCGCCACCCCTGTTTTTGACGGGGCAAGTGAAAAAGAGATCAGGGAAGAGATGAAAAAGGCAGGCCTGCCGCAGGAAGGAAAGGTTGCCCTGTGCGATGGATTAACCGGCCAGCCGTTTGACCAGAAAGTCACAGTAGGCTACATATATATGATGAAGCTTATCCACCTTGTGGATGAGAAGATACACGCCCGCTCAATCGGGCCGTATTCTCTGGTAACACAGCAGCCCCTGGGTGGAAAGGCGCAATTCGGCGGGCAGAGATTCGGAGAAATGGAAGTGTGGGCGCTCGAGGCATACGGAGCTGCCTATACACTGCAGGAACTCCTGACTGTAAAGAGCGACGATGTTATCGGCCGTACCAGGATGTATGAAGGAATAGTAAAAGGCGAAGACGGCCTGCAGCCGGGCATCCCCGAAAGCTTCAACGTATTAGTAAAAGAACTTCAGGGATTGGCGCTGGACATAAGATTAGAGAAGAAAAAAGAGGAAAAATAATGAAAAGAGATTTTAAGGAATCCATAGAAGAATCGGTTCGTTTTGATTCTATCAGTCTCAAGGTTGCCTCTCCTGAAATCATAAGAAGCTGGTCGAGAGGCGAGGTAAAAAAGCCCGAGACCATTAATTACCGCACATTTAAGCCTGAGAAAGACGGGCTTTTCTGCGAGAGAATCTTCGGCCCCACCCGTGACTGGGAATGTAACTGCGGAAAATATAAAAGGATAAAGCACAAAGGCATCATATGCGACCGCTGCGGCGTAGAAGTCACACGTTCAAG
>CAYVIU010000058.1:0-2828 GCA_964451625.1 uncultured Planctomycetia bacterium
GACAATGATTTCTCGGCTGACGAAGACTTCCTGAGCGGAGTCGTAGGAGGAGGCTTCAGTTATAAAATCACAGAGGATGACAGGCTGAGCGCGCTCCTGGAGCGGAACGTATACGAATCCGTGTTTAACAGGATGAACTATTATAGTGCCAATCACGCCGGATTGGATTATACACACTTTTTTAACGATAAGATGACCGGAAGCCTTTTTGGCTATTATCAGCTGAATCTGTATCCCGAAGATGCCACTGTAGCCGGAGTAACCGCGAAGAGACGCGACCATCTGTTTGGCTTTGGCTCCTCGCTAAGATATGATATCCGGAAATGGGCAGGTGTTCAGGTGAAGTACCAATACAAGCAGAGGGAATCAAAATTTGAGAGCTACGACTTTAAGGATCATTTGATTACGCTAAGCGGCGTAATCGGTTTTTAAATAGCAAGCAACTAATATCAAAAAAACTACTGTCTTATGGCAGTGGTTTTTTGTCAGGTGGAAAGTTAATAATAATGGAAGCTAAAAAGATAATAACATTTATTACAGCGGGAATAATGCTTCTTTCCTTTTCAGTCGGCGGTGTTTTGGCAGAAGAGATAAATGGGGCAGAGGAATATACTCTGCAGCAATCCGATGTGTTAATAATAACAGTCCACGAGCATCCGGACCTGGAGACAAGAACAAGGGTGACAGCCGACGGCTATATAACATTTCCTCTTTTGGGGAAGGTTGAGGCCGAAGGCGTCAGTGTGCAGGAATTGGAAAAGAATCTTAGAGAATCGCTTGAGGAAGACTATCTTGTAAACGCACAGGTCCTTGTTTTTATAGAAGAATATCACGCCAGGCAGGTTTCTGTTATCGGTGAGGTAAACACCCCCGGCAAGTACGATATGCCGTATGAAAAGGATATAACCGTGCTAGAGGTAATAGCGATGGCAGAAGGGTTTACCGAAGATGCAGATATAAATAATACAAAGGTTATACGCGAAGAAGACGGAGAGAAGGTCAATATAAAGATAAGAGTAAAAGACATAACCAATAAGGGCCAGAAAGAAAAAGACATTGTCCTTAAACCCAATGACATAGTCTTTGTCCCGGAAAGCTTCTTTTAAAAGGGCGTATTAAATGGATGCACTAAAGATAGAACAAGAGCTGCACATTAAAGATTATATAAATATCCTGTATCGCAGGCGCGCTATAGCAACACTCTTTCTTGTCAGTACGGTCCTGGTTGTCGGCATAGGCAGTTTCATAATGAAACCCGTTTATCGCGCAACGGCTACCTTATTGATAGATATGGAAAGCCCAAATGTCCTGACCACATCAGGCATGGTCGCACTTGAATCCCAGAACTACTATTCCTATAAGGAATATTATCAGAGCCAGCAGGAGATTATTACTTCTCTCAGCATAGTCGGTAAGGTATTTAAAGAGCTCGATCCTACTGTCCTAAAAGAATATTCCAAATCAAAAGAACCATTGAAAAAGCTTTTAGGTAGTATTGAGGTAGAGCCTGTGCGCGATACAAGGCTAATCAGGCTGCATGTGGACAATGAGGATCCGGTCCTGGCTGCCAGGATAGCCAACCGCATGGCAGAGATATATGTCCAGCGCAATTTGTATTATATCAGTAGAGGCGAACTGACGAATCTTTTGAAAAACGAATACCTTAAACTAGAAACAAAGCT
The DNA here is from genome assembly GCA_964451625.1 of uncultured Planctomycetia bacterium. GTDB lineage: Bacteria > Omnitrophota > Gorgyraeia > JABMRJ01 > CAYVIU01 > CAYVIU01. The sequence goes on from CAYVIU010000058.1 coordinate 1,683, forward strand.
CTCGGAATACAGTAAAACTTATAAGGCCAAGCACCCCCAGATGATACGGGTAAAAGATGAAATAAGAGAAATAGCCGAAAAGATCGAGCAGGTTAAGGAATCCTCTTTTGATACCGATTTTTTTGAGAAAGATACTACGGAAGGCAAATATAAATACGCACTTGATGTGTTTAAGGCGAACAATATAAGCATACAGGACCCTGCCAAGGTGCCTGTTATTCCAGTGAAGCCGAGCAAGCGGCTCAATGTACTTATTGCCCTTATAGTTGGCCTTTTTGGAGGCGCAGGCCTGGCCTTTTTCTTTGAATATTTGGATGATACAGTCAAAAATGTTGGAGATCTGGAGAGATTGGTCAAGTGGTCTTTTTTGGGAAATGTGCCTGATATCAATAATGCCGGTGAAATGTCAGAGTTTGAAAAGGACATCCTGGTCCACAAAAAACCCAAAGACCCCATAGCCGAGGCATACAGGGCTATCCGGACCAGCATGCTTTTTTTGTCTACAGAGGAGCACCCCCTGAGGAGTGTGGTTGTTACAAGCCCCGGCCCCCAGGAAGGGAAGACCATAAGCCTCTGCAATCTGGGCATAGCGCTAGCCCAGAGCGATAAAAAGGTCCTTCTTGTGGATGCTGATATGAGGAAGCCGCGCCTGCATACTATATTCAAGAAGCGAAACGCGAAAGGCCTGAGCAGCTTTCTTTCAGGGCAGGCAGAGTTTGAAGGCCTGATCCATGATACCAAAATAAACAACCTTTCCATCATAAGCGGCGGGTCCTGCCCTCCAAACCCGTCAGAATTGCTCTCCAGCCATAAGATGCAGGAGTTTATTAAAACCGCCATTAAAAGTTTTGATTGTGTCCTGCTTGACAGCCCTCCGATAGCCCTGGTTACGGATGCTGCTATCCTGGCTAAGGTGGCAGATGGTGTTGTTGTGGTAATAGAAAACGGCAAGACATCCAAAAGGGCGCTTCCGCGCATAAGCCAGATTCTCGAAGGTTCCAAGGTCAAGGTAGTCGGAATGCTGGTTAATAAGGTCTCACCGGACAGCGCAAGCGGCTATAGTTATTCACACCGTTATTACGGCGAAACCTCACAGTAGGGACGGTTCTCAAATCGTTCGGAGAAGTGTCCCAGAATTAAGCGAAT
>CAYVIU010000058.1:2838-8454 GCA_964451625.1 uncultured Planctomycetia bacterium
CCCCGCATATATAACCCCATAAAAGCCCTAAATCGGGGGAGAGGTAGGCCTAAAAGCCATCTCTGGAGAAGGACTGTATATTCTGCAATATCACTCCAAACAATCTATTCTTAATGCGCTTAAAGAACGCGCAAAGGTCTATTCAGGCCGTGCAGAACATCAAGAAACCGTATAGCCAGCCATGGGATTGAATGCCCCTGAGTCCCGTATACGTAGTTGACATAAGATATATTATAGGACGTTGGGTTTATAAGGGGTATATACTCAGATATGGTTTGTATAGGTTTGGGTATGCTTCTTTCGTGGGATAGTTTCTGGCGGGTTATCTTAGACCTTTTGGCTGGCTTTATGGTGTTTCTTAGGTGCCATGAAGTTTATGATCCTTCCTAGTACTATGGCCTCTATTAAGCGCTTTCTGGCGCCCTTTAATATCCTACTGTAGGTCTGTTGTGAGACCCCCATTGACGCTGCTGCCTCCTTCTGGCTCAGACCTATGAAATCGGCCAGTCTAAGGGCCTCAAAGTCGCTTAAAGACATATCTACGTGGCCTGGCCGGCCTACATGCCCCCTTGGACTGAATTGGCTTGTAAACGGCACTTTTGCTATCTTTCTGGGCTTTTTAGGCCTTCCTCTTGGCATATAACCTTTCTAAAAACGGGTATTTTATAGTGCTGGTTAAACAACTTTTCCACAGCCTGGATTTATGAGTATATAACCAATATTCAGTATATACTATATTTGATAGGCTGTCAAGGCTTTGGCCTGAAAAATCTGTTTATTATGCTACTCTTGAGGTACTAAATCTACCATAAGGCGCGCCTTTAATGCCTTGGCCAGCCTTGTCAGGGTGTGTATGGTTATCTGCGTATTTGCTGTGTCTTCGAGCCTTGATATGTTCTGCTGGGTGGTCCCAACCCTTTTTGCAAGCTCACCCTGACTTAGGTGCCTTAATTCTCTAAGTCGAATGATTTTATATGCGATTTTGAGCTTTAGGACCTCTTCATCATAGGCTTTCCTGAATTCGGGGCTTCTTTTATACTCTTCTTCCACGTGCTGGCTTACGGACTCAGGGACTATTATTTTCCTCTTTCTCTGCTTTTTTCTCATAGCCATCATCTCCCTATGGTATATAGCCTTCTTGTACGTTATATCCATAATAGAGCATACACTATTTTTAGTGTATTATCAAGTATTTATTTCCAAATATAAAAACACCTCTAATATAGTAGATTTTGTGGAAGGATTTCTGGCACCATACTTTATTCAAACATATGTTCTAATTCGAAGTACGCGGAAGGAATGTTAGCAGTGAAAGAGAAGTGGTCTAAGAAGCCATAGTTTCCTAGAATCAGAGGATAGGCTATGGGGTTTTCCAAGATACCCACCTTAGCCTCTATTATCCATGCATCCTTAAGACTAGGCTTCCTCCAATCTTTAAAAACAACTAGTTTGATATCATGAAAATAGGCTTTATTGGTAGTTTTCTTGCCGCCTATTCCCATTATGTGTTGGATATATTTAGTATCCTTAAAGTCTTTAAGCCCTAATAAAGGGCACCACTCAGGACTTAAGAAACAATACTGGGAACCGGTATCCACCATACCAGTGGTCTTAATAAAACGAGTCCCCAGACCAAGCCCCACTTTTAACAGTGCATTATATGTGAATGTAAATTCTGGAAATGGTTTTCTATAAGGCTGTAATGAGGTCTTGGTGTAAAGAAACTTATGTGCCATTAGAAGATGTAAGAATAGCGCGTATCTGGGATTTTGGTTATAACAGGATTGCTGTAACCTTTTTTCTCAGACTTACGAAGGACTTCCTCCGGATTGCTGCCATAACTAATGACCTTGTCGTCATCTGTTAAAGCAACCCATTTATTTTGATATTTTCTAAATATCTTTGTTAAATCTCGTACTTTTTTCATAGTATATCACCAGTGTATTAAAGTATATATTGCAATCATCAAATAGTCAAGGAGTTTTATTTGTTCCTCCTAATCTTCCCCTCCCCCCTGCTATATTAAATATGAGATTCTATCTTTCTGATTCTTTCGATTTGTTCAGCAGCTTCATAATATGGGGCAACAGCAGGCAATGTCATTGTCACAGGCGAGCTGCGGTTGGGATCTTTGGCTGGCATTGAGTCGTCACTGCCACTAAGCTCTACTTTGGCTACATTGAGTTTACTCAACAAGGTTTCGATGAAGTTACAGGCAAAATCAATTCCCAGGTATACCCTTTTATCCATATGAGAAGGAGAAATAAACATCATGATTACTTTAGAGGGATAAACTACCTCTAACAATTTTTGCTGGAATTTTGCAGAATCTTGCGGGAATACACTCAAGAGGGTATCCAAATCTATGCTGCTGATGCCGCCAGCCAAAGATCGATCGAACTCATATATTGGACCTTGCCAATCAAAATTCATCCCTCCCCAGGTACTATCAGGTCTCTCTAAAGCCTTAAGAAAGGAGAATTCCATTTCTGGGAATTGCCGGCTTAAAGCGGTAATATAATTCATTAAGTCTACTGTTTGATCATTAATGCATTGGGCATGGGCCTCGATACTTTCGCTGAGAGCGGGTAAGCTACTATTCACTGGTGCATTATCAGGATGGCTCGGGTAATCTATGTGGGCAAAGATTTCTTGACCGGTAATGATTCCTTTCTGGCTACAGTCAACGGTAAGATAATAGGCGCCGCTATGCTCAGTTGCTAAAAAGATTACACGATCCGCAATGTCAATTCTTATATAGCGAGTACCGGAAATGCTTACATTAAAGCCGGCTATTTCCATTTCATGAATACGGTGAGCGGGATGCCAGGGATTCCTGCCTATCTCTCCAAAACTCTGCTGAGAAATAGTAGCAATATTCGGCTGTGGAGTTAAAGATACATGCATCGGCGAGCTGCGGTCTATTGGGTCTTGAGTTGTGGGTTCTTGCTTTTTATTTTGAGCTGAAGACTGACGACTGAAAGCTGATAGCTCAGCCTGCACTGCTGTTTCAGCCATGGTTTTTGGCTTAGTGGCGGGTGAGGTTTTTGTCTTGCTGCTCTCGTATCTATAACCTTGCTTAAAGTTTCTACTAACAAGACGGCTTAAAGAGTCGTCATCAAATTGTTCTGCGCATGCCTCATTTAACAGTTTACGAAATACATCTTCTGCCTTTTTAGATGTTGAGGAACCATCAGTAATAACGTAATCGCCGCCCCAGATCATTATTTCGCCATTATCGAGTTGCGCCAGTTCTGTAAGCCATTCATTCTGCTTATTAGGCTTTATGGTAACATTGTGTTTGTCGAGCTTTGCTGCAAGCCTTCCCAGTCTTCTTGCTTCCAAACTCAGTTCACCACTTAATATCAAGTTATCAATAAAGTCATCGACTCCATTCTCTTCAACCCCTACGTTATATTCCACCATTGTTATATAAAAGAATTGTTTGGTTTCCCTATCATATAGCGCTCCTACAGGATAAGGCGCAATGCCATCTGCAGCAAGCTCCATGTCTTTTGTGAAACGTCTCTCGATAGCTTTAGGCGATTTTGTCTGCATTGATGTATGATATTTATAATCGTCACCATAAAACCCCCTAATTGGTTCATACCCATAAAAAGAATTATTATCTCTCAGCATCCTATAGGTTGGGCAGGGACCAAGAAAGCAAAGATATAATAATCCTAGTACTTCAAAATAATATGTTTCAATAATAGCTGTTTCAAAATCTCTGAAAACTTCTGTCTCTTCCTGCAAGATTCTGATGGCCGCGTCTAAATTGATCTTTTGTGTTCCCCGCCTATTCATGATAGATATACCATTCTTTTCACAATATCTGATAAAAGCTCCTATTGGAATGCTTTCCAGATTGTTTAAGAGAAGGCAAACAATACCCGGCACTTCTTTTTTGTTAGCTAGGCCTGACATTATATCTATGGCAGCTTTCTTATTACCATCCAGATAAAACGCTAGGGCCTTCATTACATGTTTAAAGGTAGGTTTATCGAATCGTCCTAGTCCTAACTTATTTCTGTAATTGTACAATATGAGGTTACTTACTATAATCTCTCCCAAGGAAGATGAATTAGTATTGCCTAGTATAATAAGTTGCTTAGAAACATCTTCCAATAATCTTTCTCTTTGACTCTTTGTCATATATGCTACATGATCCGAGGTGACAAAATAACCATCGGTATCTATAAAAGGAAAGAGGTTTTCAGGTTCAGTGCCATGATTTCGAATATCACGGTTGTCCAAATCTCTCGACCAATAAACATTATCACGAGCATTGCCTTGGGCTACAACGCTATTTACAAAGACATTATCGGGATCGACTTGGCTTTTCAGCACCAAATAAAAATCCCGGAGGGGTTTTCGCTTGTCGCTATTTGTTTCAACCCGCATCGAATACGCAGTTTTTATCTTGCCTTTTTCAGCCAATTGCTCCATAGCCACTACAACTTCTTGAAGTGAATGCTCATCCCTGCCTGGCATACGTGCAAATTGTTCTTTATGAAAATCATCAACGGACAGCTGCCACACTATATTTTTTGGAAATTGAGCAAAAAACTTTCTTGCTTCGGCAACGTCCTCTGGGAATAAATAGCCATTGGTGACAATGCGAACTTCCTGTATCCGTTCTGCGGCATATCGGACTATATCAAGAAAATCCTTGCTGACTCCACCCTTTCGTAGCTTAGATTTACCATACGCAAGAGGTTCACCTGAACCAACAATGTGAATCCTTTTAAATCCTCGAAGTTGATCGAACAATGCAAAAAGCCTATCTTTTTTAACATCCTTTCTTTTACCGCTTTTAAGGGCATCTTTAGCCAGACAATGGGCGCAGTCAAAAGGGCATTTGTGTGTAATCATGATGTTAAAATTTTCATCGATAACATCCTCATTGTCATCGCTATTCAATAATCTATTCATTAATCGGAATGCCAATGTAGCGCTGCCGATATTGGTTTTTGCAGGTGAGGAACGGCCAACTTCCCCAGTTGGCGCTGTAAATAGTTCTTCAAATCTTTCCTTTCGGCTATTCTCGGTTGGGCTTGTTCTGAGGGGCGTGGTTTCACATAAGCGTACAGATCTCAAAGCTCCCTCATTAGCCCAGCTCAAGTCTATAATGACTGAATTAAGCAAAAAAGACCCCGCAGTGATGATAGATACTATCATCTTGTAAATGTTTCCCCTCTTTTTAGGCCTTTTCATGCTCATTGTTTTCCTTTTTTAATTTGGTCTGGGGTGGCATTACCCAGCTTAGGGAAGGATAATACCACTCCATGATAATCCCAGACCAAATACTCATTACTTCACTCTTATAACAAAAAACCAGACTACCTATTATCTAGGCAGCCTGGCTGTCTAATATAGCACCTTCTAGACCCTAAGCTTTGCGCCCCTATGTTGCCATAAGTTTGCCTTTATCTAGTATGTAAATCATACAAGTATATCACAAGAATCCCGAATTGCAAGTAAATATAACCAGCTTTTTGAATGTTTTACACTATTTTGTATGTAACTCCTTGTATCATAAGGAGATAAGTGAGAAAATAAGTGAGTTCAAGATACTATCGCAACACCTTAAATAAATCTGCTATAATGTAATAG